>CBIHQZ010000623.1:0-4837 GCA_966212315.1 uncultured Myxococcales bacterium | reverse complement strand
CGCGTTGCGTCGGTCGATGCGTCTCGATGAACCGGTCGGCACGCAGTACCTCGAGTTCGTTCGCGACCTCGTGACCCCGTCGCGCGGCATTGGCGACTCGTTCCGCCATCCGGGCACCACCGCGTTCTCGTCGATCCGCGAAGTGTGGTCGTCGACGCTGGCCCTCGCGCTCACCGCCGCACTCATCGCCTGGATGCTCGCCCTGCCACTCGCGATGATCGCCGCCACGCGTCCTCGCACGCGCACGGACACCGCGGTCGGCATCGTCTCCATGCTCGGTGTCGCGATTCCGTCGCTGTGGATCGGGCCGATGTTGATCCTGCTCTTCTGCGTCGCGATTCCGCTGCTGCCGTTTCCCGGCCCCGATGCCAGCGGCCCCGGTGCACTCGTGCTCCCGGCATTCACGCTCGGCTTCGGCATGACGGGCATTCTCACGCGCATGGGACGCGGCTCGTTGCGCGAGGTTCTGCGCGAACCGTACGTGCTCGCCGCCCGCGCGCGCGGGCTCTCGGAAAACGCGGTGCTCGTGCGGCACGCGTTGCGCTCGGCGATGGTGCCGCTGCTCACGACCGGCGGCGCGCAGCTCGCGGGCTTGCTCGGCGGCGCGATCGTCACCGAGAAGATCTTCGACCGTCGCGGTCTCGGCACGCTGCTGCTCGAATCGCTCACGCAGCGCGATCTTCCGGTGGTGCTCGCATGCGTGGTGGTGATGGCCGCGAGCGCCGTGTTCATCCAACTCCTCGTCGATCTCGCCTACGTCGCAGTCGACCCGCGGATCCGACTCGAATGAGCAGCACGCGCAAACTCTCGATGAACGGTCGGGCACAAGTGGGTGTGCCGCTGGTGGTGCTCTTCGCGCTCGCAGCCATCGTGGGCCCGTGGGTCGCGCCGTATGCGCCGCACGCGATCGATCTCGCGCGCGAGTTGCGCGGACCGGCGCGCGGTCACTGGTTCGGCACCGCGGAGAACGGCGTCGATGTGCTCTCGGTGGTGCTCACCGGCGCGCGTCTCGCGGGCGTGGTCGCGCTCGCCGTGGTGTCGACGTCGGTGGTGATCGGCACGCTCGTCGGCGCGATCGCGGGCTTCGCGGGAGGGCGCGTCGATCAGCTGCTCACGCGGCTCACCGACGCCGTGCAGGCGATGCCGGCGCTGGTGATCAACGTCGCGCTCCTCGCCCTTCTCGCCCGGCCGGGGCTTTCGCATCTGGTGTTTGCGTTGAGCGCGACCGGCTGGGTTTCGTACGCGCGTGTCGCCCGCGCCGAGACACTGCGTCTGCGTGATCGCGAATTCGTCACCGCCGCGCGCGCACTCGGTGCGTCGCCGACTCGCATCCTGCTTCGCCACATCCTGCCCAACGCCGCCGGACCGCTCGTCGTACAGGCAACGTTCGGCCTCGGTGGCGCAGTGCTCGCGGAAGCGTCGCTGTCCTTTCTCGGACTCGGGCCGGGCGTGCATGCCTCGTGGGGCGCGCTGCTCGATCAAGGCACCGCGTACCTCTTGCGTGCGCCGCGACTCGCGATGATCTCGGGGGCGGCGATCGCAATGGCCGTTCTCGGATTCAATCTCACCGGCGACTGGCTGCGCGACGTGCTCGATCCGCGCGACCGCGAGTGATACCGTCGCGCCGCGATGGGGCACTTCCGCCTTCGCGCGCGATATCCGCTGCAGTTGCGGGTCGAAGTGCGGCGACAGAACGAACGAAGCGCGCGCGAGATGATCGCGACGACGGAGAACGTCGGCTTCGGCGGGGCATTCGTGCGCGCGGATCCACCGCTGCCGCCCGAGTCGCGGATCACGGTGTCGATCGCGACGGTCACGACGTGGGAGCCGCTCAAGATCGCGGGGACCGTTCGGTGGGTGCGTGATGCCGCGCGCGGGGCGAAGGCGGGGATGGGAATCGCGTTCGATCCGCTCACCGCCGATCAGGCGGTCGCACTGAACAAACTCTTCGGCGCGCACGGCTTCGAAGAGGACTGAGGGCGCGGATTACTCACTGGGCTATTTACCGGGCTACGGAGTTCCTACTGAGCTGTGGTGGGCTACGGAGCTACCCACTGACCCACTGAGCTGTGGTGGGCTACGGAGCTACCCACTGACCCACTGCGCTGCGGTGGGCTACGGAGCTACCCACTGACCCACTGCGCTGCGGTGGCGCGTCGTGACGCGCCGGCGCGCATTGCGTTCTCCCCCTGCACTGTTCGAACCCGTTCTTCCCGAGCAAGCCGTTCGAGGCACGAGAACGGCGGTATCGAAGGACGCGATCGAACCGATGGCGTGGTTCGAAACCGTACTTGCGGGCGATGTCGCAATCACTTACTCGAACGCTGTCGATCGATACGTTCCACTGCGATCGGACGCGCCGACCGCAGATCATCCCGTTCGCGACCGAGTTCGCGATCAGCGGCGGTGACCTCTTGCTCACGACGCTGTGTCCGAATCGCGATCCGACGCCCATGCATTCCGTTCGGATCCATTGATTCGAGCCGAACTCCGCCCGCGCTTCCCCGATCGCGATCGTGCCCGTGCCCGTGCTCGACTCCGGTTTGCGCTGAGCGCGCTGTGAAATGGCTGTGGTGGCGCGTCGTGACGCGCCGGCGCGCAGTGCGTTCTCAACTCGCTCTGGTCCGATGCACCGACTTCGCCCGCTCCCACCGCGCGTCGCAACACCCTCCACCAGGCGTATCGTGACGCTCCCCCGATGACGCCGCCGAACCACGCCCCGCGCGCCCACCGAGCCCTCTTCGCACTCGCGTGCTCCCTCGCACTTGCCTCCTGCGGTGCCCCGCCATCGCGCGATGCGACCGTCGGTCTCGACGCCACCGCGAACGCCGATGTCACCACCGCGCCCCTCGACGCGCGTCCTTCGATCCCTTCCCTCACGGCAACGTCGTGGCCCGAAGCGGACGCACTCTTCCATCGCGAGCCACGCTGGCTCGGCGGCGATGCGGCGTACTCGATCGATCTCGGTGGCGGGCGCTCACTCTGGCTCTTCGGCGATTCGTTCATCGCGACGAGCGCGCGCAACGTGCGGAGCGAGAGCGCGTTCGTGCGCAACTCGATCGCGATCCAGACCGGCAGCGATCCGAGCACCGCGACGATGGCGTTCTTCTGGCAGACCACCGCGAGTCGGCCGACCTCCTTCTTTCCCGAGCGCGGCGCGAACTGGCTCTGGCCGCAGGCGGGCGCGCGCGTGGGTACGAAGCTGGTGCTGTTTCTCACCGAGATCGCGCAGTCGGGTTCGGGCGCGTTCGGGTTTCGCACGGCCGCGTGGCACATCGTCGTCATCGACGATCCCGATGCGGATCCGTCCACGTGGACACCGCGTTTCATCACGCCGCCCGCGACGATGGCGATCGAGATGGCGGGGCCGGGCGCACTGTTCGACGGCGAGCATCTCTACGCACACGGATTCGCGAGCGGCAACGCGACGCCGATGCGCTGGTCGCGCGCCGCGGTGGACGCATCGGACTTCTCCTCGCCCGAATGGTGGATGGGCGCATCGCGTGGATGGCTGCCGCACGCGTCGATGACTGGCACGCCGGCAACGACGCTCCCGCTCGCGCAGACGGAGTTCTCGGTGCAATGGGTTCCGCCGGTGCAGCGCTATCTCGAAGTACAGACGGTGGGCTTCGGCGCGACGTCGATCGGCGTGCGATGGAGCGCGTCTCTCACGGGAACGTGGGGGGCGCTCGCGAACGTGTTCCGCCCGCCGGAAGGCGATCGTCCCGCGGCGGACATGGTGTTCACGTACGCGGGCAAGGCGCATCCGCAGTTGAGTGGCGCGGACGTGGTCGCGACGTATGCGAGCAATAGCTTCGACTTCGCCACGCTCGTGAGGGACCAGACGCTGTACTACCCGCGGTTCGTGCGGATGATGTTTCGATAGCGCGCGGCAGCGCTGACCATTGGTCACGAATGCGCGCGCGGTCGCTCGCCACGGACTCCCGGCGGGTGAACCCGCGGGCAACGACTCCCAAGCTTCGCCTGCGCGAAGCTCGCGGTGACTGCGAGTTGCCTTCGATCTCTTCGCAAAAGGTCACCGGTGTGTTCGATGCGACATCGCGATCCTCACGAAGGTGAGGCTTCGGAGGTGTTGCCGTGGCTTTATTAGCCGCCGGGTCCCAGGCGGCAGCGGGGGTGAGGTTCCCCCGCTACCCCAGCGCCTTCACGATCGCGCTCGTGAACTCGCTCGTCGACGCATTGCCGCCCAGATCCCCGGTGCGCACATCGGTCTTCGCGTACACGTGCTCGACCGCGCGCTCGATGCGCTGTCCCGCGTCGCGTTCGCCCATGTAGTGCAGCATCAACGCCGCCGACAAAATCAGCGCCGTCGGATTCGCGATGCCCTTCCCGGCGATGTCCGGCGCGCTGCCGTGCACTGCTTCGAACACCGCGTACTTGTCGCCGATGTTCGCGCCCGGCACGACGCCGAGTCCGCCCACCAGACCCGCGCACAGGTCCGAGAGGATGTCGCCGTAGAGGTTGTCCATCACGAGCACGTCGAAGCGCTCGGGGAAGCGCACGAGCTGCATCGCGCACGCGTCGACGATGACTTCGTTGGTCTCGATCTCGGGGTACTTCTTCGACATGCGCCGCGCGGTGTCGAGAAACAGCCCGTCGCTCAACTTCATGATGTTCGCCTTGTGAACGATCGACACCTTGCGCCGGCGATTGCCGCGCGCGTGACGAAACGCGAACTCCGCGATGCGCGTGCTCGCCGCTTCGGTGACGACCTTGATCGACTCGGCGACGCCCGGCACCACCATGTGCTCGAGCCCGGTGTAGAGCCCTTCGGTGTTCTCGCGCACGATCACGAGATCGACGTTCTCGTAGCGCG
>CBIHQZ010000622.1:0-4840 GCA_966212315.1 uncultured Myxococcales bacterium | reverse complement strand
GGCGTGCGGCAGCCACATGCGATGCACGATCCGCCGCCGGGGCAGAGCGATCCGACCGGGTTCTCGTCGACGCGGCCGTCGCAGTTGTTGTCTTCGCAGTCGCACACTTCGGGTGCGCCGAGCCTTCCGCCCTCGCATACGAGCGCGCCGCCGCGGCATTGCATCGTTCCGGGGGAACACAGCGGGACGCCGGCCGCGCTGTGATCACAGGCCGCGCCGCCGCCGGGGTTGCCGTCGTCGACCATGCCGTTGCAATCGTTGTCGAGGCCGTCACAGGTTTCTGCCGAACCCGTCGTCGCGCCGCGACACACGAACGCGCCGCTCTCGCACACCAGCATGCCCGCGCGGCACTCGCCGACCGCCATGCCGCAAGGACCTGCCGACGCGACGTCTTCGTCGATCATGCCGTCGCAATCGTTGTCGCGGCCGTCACACGCCTCGGGGGCCGGATGGCACGCGGGGACGAGTCCGACCGAGCGAATGAGATTGTCTTCGAAGTCGTTGTCGCCGCCGCGGAACAGGTCTTCCCAGCCGAAGTAGAACGAGTCGCGGAACGCGCGCGATTGATAGATCAGGAAGTGCAAGTAGTCGCCGTCGTCGTTGACCGCGTTGTCGGTCGAGAAGATGCGCGTGTCCTGACCACTCGGCGGCGGGCAGACCTGACCGTAGGTCGCGCTTCCCCACACGCAGTGCCCCGAGGGAAGGCCACGGCAGTAGGAGGTGGCGCCGTAGGTCGCGGTGCAGTTCGCATCGGTCGTGCACGGGCCCGTGGTTTCCGGCGTCATCAAGTAGAACGCCACCGGACCGCCGCGCCATGCGCCGCTCGTGCGAAGGCAATCGAAGTCGAGTTCGACCATGTTCGCGTTGAGCCAGCGGGTGCAGGCGCTGTTGCTCGGCGTCGCGGCGCGCGGGCCGGCGGTGCACGGACACGCACATCCCGTGGCGATGGCCGTGTCGCGACATCCGTAGATCTCGTGGCGCGTCGCCATCGTGAACGGCGTGTCGCCCACGTTGTACCAGCCGAATCGATTCCGGAACCCACCACCCTCGGCGACCATCGTGAAGGTCACCCGGCGCTGCCCCGAGCTGTTCACCGCGGGCGTGAACGTTTGCGGATAGATCGACGCATCGCGAATCGCATTGATGCTGCCCGGACCATCGCCCGGTGCGGGGTTCGTTCCCGACGCCGTCGACGGCTTGTCGAGACAGAGCTGCAATCGATTGCTGACCGGAACGATCGTTCCGTCGACCTGGTTGATGATCGCGTGGGCCGCGTCGGGACACGCGACGATCATCGCGGCGAGTGCGGCGGCGACGGTCAGGACGGGGGCGAACGAAGAACGAAGAAGTGCTGATTTGCGCATGGGAATAGGTGGCGCCGGGGGCGCGCTTCCCACATATACGCGATCCCATTCGGTTGCGAGGGCCGATCGGGTCTGTGGCGCGAGGGGCCGAAGCGGCCGGACGTTCGTCAGCCCGACATGAGTTGTCGAAACCGTTCGGCGAGGTTCGGATCTGCCGCGATCTTCTGCCCCCACTGCGCCGATAGCTGCGCGTAGCTCGCCATGTCGAGGCCGGCCTTGGAGACCACGGTCATCGGGTTGCCGCCCGACTGCATCGCCTTGAGCAACTGCGCGTAGTCCGCGAGGCGAGGGAGCTTCGTGCCAGGGAAGATCACCATGTCCGCCGCGGTTGCGCCGCCGCTCACGGAAGGCGCGCCGCCCGCTGATGGCGACGACGCCGCGATCGCACCGGCGCCCGCTCGTGGCGCGAACATCTGTTGAAACTGTTCGCGCGGCATCTGCGGCCCGAGACGCGGGGGCGGATCGATGGCGAACAAGTGGTTCTCACGAATGCGCAGCGCGCGGATGCGGACGAACAGCGCGTCGCGATCGTCGACGCCGGCCGTCGATTCCAGGAGCCAGTTCGCGCACTCGACCGCGGTCTTGTTGCACGCGACTTCGTTGTCCGACTCGTAGCGGTATTCGTACGCCGCGAGTGCCGCGCGCCACACCTTCCACGTGCCGTTCGTCTGCGCGAGTGATTGCGCGGTGCGCATGTCGCTGGTCTCGAGCGCGGCGAACGCGCGCCCTTCGGGCGTCTGCGACGGTCGCTGCGGCACCGGCCGCGGATCGCTTCGCTGCGCGCGCTGGAGCGTGTCGGTGAACACGCCTTGATTCTCGGGCAGTTGATTGGCCTGCAGTGCTTGTTGCGCGAGTTGCACGGCTTCGGCGAATCGTTTCTGTGCGAGTGCGGCACACGCGAGATGGTGCGTCGCGTTCGCGGTGTACGTCTTGTCGCCGCGTGCCATCTCCAGCATGCGTCGCGCGATCTGATCGCATGACGTCGCGTCGCCGACGTTGTCGAGCGCGCCGGCAAACGCGTTGAGATGCGAGAGATCGAGCGCCGCGCCCTGCGAGAGATGGAACGCCGCGGTGTACGCCTCGATGCAGCGTTCGTCGTCTTCCGCTTGATTCGCGGCGCTCGCGAGATAGATCCACGCCTCGGGCTGCGCGGTGCCGATCGCCGCGAGGTGATACGCGCGCACGGCTTCCTTCGCGTTGCCGGCCTGCAGCAGCGTGTGCCCCGCGAGACCTGGACCCGTCGTCACGTCGTTCTCCGACGCCACCGCCACGCACTCGTACGTTCGCCCGAGTCGCGCGTACACGAAGCCGAGATTGCGCAGCGTCTGGACGTTGCCCGGGTCGAGCGTGTCGCACCATTGGTAGCACTGGAGCGCCGCATCGAATCGACCCGCTTGCAGGTGCTCGTAGCCCTTCGTCTGCGCTTGCGCGAAGTCGATCGGCACGGGGAATCGCAGCGCTTCGAACATCGGACGGAGTTCGGCGGCCTGCTTCGGTCGCCAGTCCTTGCCGCCGTTGCGAAGTCGATCGACGAGTACGCCGAACGCGAGGTCGGCGCGTTGATACTGGAGCAGTGCGCGCGCGGCATGCACGGCGGCACCTGCGTTGAACGGATTCGCGAGGACGCCGGTCGAGTGGATGTCGAGCGCTTGATCCGCCGGCAACGCACGCGCCGCGAAGTCCGAGAGAGCCGATGCGACGTTGCCGCCGAATGCACGCAGCGAGCGTTCGAAGAGCGTCTTCGCGAGTGCAGCGCGGGCGGGATCCTTGGCGGCGTCGAGGGCGGTTCGGTACTCGGTCGCGATGCGTTCGTCGCCGCGAAGGAACTGCGCCACGCGCGGAAGTCCCTGCGTCAGTCCGTCGATATGCGATCCGCGGGTGGACTCGATGTCGAGCGCGCGCTGCACGCGGAGCAGCCACGTGTCGAAGAGCCACTCGTCGACGGCCGCGACGCGTTCGAGCGCACCGAGCAGGCCGCGGAGCGCATCGTCCGGATAGCCGATGCGATCGCAACGAATGGCAGCGAGGGCCTCGGTGGCCACGGTGCGATAGGCGCCCGCGAGCGGTGAAGACGGCTGCGTCGAGAGCGCGAGATAGCGCGTGAGGGCATTGGCGACCGAGAACAGCAACTGCGCGGCGTAGCGCTTGAAGCCCGCATCGTCGTTCGGACCGGCGAGCGGCGCGCACTTGAGCCAGTCGGTCACCAGCTTGTCGGCGTGTTCGAGCGTGGGCTGCGAGTACGTCGCGAAGAGCTGATCGATCGGTTCGATGGATTGCCCCGCGAAGAGCTTGCGCAGCGGATCGAGCGACGCGTGATCGAACGACACCGGCGCGAGCGCGGGCACGGCCTGACGGAGCACGCCGCTCTCGGCCGCGCGCGGCACGAAGTCGAGTGCATCACGCGCGATGAGTGCGGCGACACGACGCGCGCCGAGGTCCATCTTCGCGCGAACGACGGCTTCCCACTCGGCGAGCGGGTACGAAGCGGCGACGCGTAGCAGCCGATTCACCTCGGTATCGAATGGCTCCTGCGGCGCGCGGATCTGGAACGACGCGAGGAATTCGGCGGCCGGTGCGAGGCTGTTGTTCACGAGATGCGCGCGGGCCCCTGCGAGCCAGGCGAGTGGCGTCTTCCCGCGGCGGGTGCGGCTGACGCGCGCGAACTCCAGCAGTGCGAGGTCGTGGCGTCCGACTGCGATCAGCGACTCGATCAGCATCGCGATGTGATCGCTGCGATCGTGCACGGTCTTACCGAGCCCTTCGATCACGCGTCCCGGTTCGCCGCGGAAATACCCTTCGCGTGCATACGCGCCCGCGATCTCTTGCGGGTCGTTCTGCCACTTCGCAAGCACTTCTCGCATCTTCGGCCACTGGGTCGGATTGAAGACCGCATCGAGCGCGCGCGAACGCACCTGACACGCTTCGGTCACGCGGCCGACGTTGTAGAGCGCGTTCGCGAAGCGCAGGCGGAGATGGCAGATGTCCGGCTCGGCGCCCTGGAATCGCCCGCGTTTGATCAGTTCGTCGACCTGACCGAGGCGGTAGAGCGCTTCGTTCTGCATCTGTCCGTAGCGCATCGAGTCGTCGAGCAGATCGAGCGCGCGGTAGTGCCCGAGGAGAAATGTCGGACCGAGCGTGGTGGCGCGATCGACCTGTCGGAATGCTTCTTCGCGGCGCCCACCGTCACGAAGCGCACACGCATAGTTGTCGAGCGCGAAGTAGTTGCCCGGAATGAGCGCGGCATCGATCGACGCGGCCCACAGCCATTCGTCGTCTTTCACGCCTTCGCCCCAGAGCACGCCGTACGGCTTGCCCCACGCGGGCGCCATCGCGATCACTTGCCGGATCTCGTCGCGCGATGCGCCGCCCTTGTGCCAGCGCTCCAGGTGTTGATCGCGCAGCGCCCACGGGTTGTCGGCTTCGATGCGAAGAATGAGTTCCCAGATCTGCACGCCGAGCACGATCCCGGTGAATCG
>CBIHQZ010000621.1:0-4846 GCA_966212315.1 uncultured Myxococcales bacterium | reverse complement strand
AATAGGTCGCATCGGGGGTGAGCCCGCACAGATGCGTCTCGTGCACGTGCGCGCTCGTCGCAGCAGCAGCGGCGCTGGTGACGTGACCAACCGCGGTTTGATCGAGGCTCGTCATGCTCGTGCCGTATTGGACGACGGTGGCGAGGGTCGCGGCGTCGGTCGCCCACAGAATCGCGGCGGTGGTCGCGGGGGCAGATGCCCATGTCACGTGCACGCGCTGCGGCTCGGGGCTCGCGCCGAACGTGGACGTATCGCCCATCTGGTTGAACACCGTGCCGGTCGTCGTTCGAACCATGTACGTGCAGTGCTCGGGCATGTACGCGAGGGGCGTGCGCGGATCGTATGCGTCGGTGGGAACGTCGCTGATCACCGTGTCGACGAGCGCATCGTTCGCATCGGTTGCGCTCGTGACGTCGGTGTCCGCATCGTTCGTCGGAGTCGGCTGAGGACAGGCCGCACACGACACGGCGACGAGAAGTGCGAGCGGGCGAACGAGCGACGACGTCATCACGTGACCTCCGGGCGTGCGGTGATTCCCGCCGTCGTCACGATATCGTCACATCGCGATCACGCACCAGAAGGTTGCGTGCACGCGCTTCTCAACTCTTGGAGAGAAGCCCTCGGAGCTGCGCAGGACTCACGCGATAGCCCTTGCCGCAGTACTCGCAGTCGATCTCGAGCGGCTCGCCCGGCGCGAGAAGTTCCTCGATGTCGGTGCGCGACAACGTCGAGAGCGTGAGCACCACGCGCACCTGACTGCACTGGCAACCGAACGACACCGGGCGCTCCTCGAGAACGGTGTACGGCATGCGATAGAGCGCTTCTTCGAGCAGCACTTCAGGCGAAGCTTCGCCGCGACGGAGCAATTGATCGAGGGAATCGAATGCCGCGAGGCGTTCGGCCATCACCGCGAGCGGACCCGTTTCCACTTCGGGGAGTAGCTGCACGATGTAGCCGGCCGCTGCCTTCACGTCGTCGCCTTCGATCCAAGTCGCGACCGATACGAACGACACGACTTGCTCGGACTCCTGCATGTACGCCATCAGACCTTTGGAGACGCTGCCGCCCGCCGGGACTTCGACAACGCCCTGATGCGTGGTCTGCCTCGGCAGCGTTCGCATCATCTGCAACTGTGTTCCCGGACCGAATACGATCTGATCGCCCGCGCTCCCGCCGCGACGAACGAGGCCGCGGGTGGATCCATCCGGTTGCGTGTCCGCCACGAGGCTCCCGCGCTTTCCCGGTGCCTGCAGGATTCCTTGCACGCGTTGATCGGGTGACATCGTCTCGCGAGTCAGCACCGTGGCGGTCAGGAGATCGCCGAACCAACGCGCCGTCTCTCCCGTCGCCTTCTGCGATGCGATCGCCTCTCGCACCATCTCGGTGGTCTTTACGGTGATCACACGGAAGGCGCCGTCGTTCGTCATCGCGCGGATCGCGTAGTCGTCGCGCCGCTCGTTCTGTCGTTCGCTCACCCTCGAACTCTGCCACGGCATTCGGTCGCAAACTCGCACGATCGATCGGTCGAAACCGCATGCGGCTCCGCTGGACCGTCATCCGCGGAGCCTCGATCCGAATGCAATGTTCTCGGTGCGCGCTACTTCGCGTCGTTGATCTGATTGCGAATGCGCGAGGGGTTCTCGTTCATCTGCATCGTCGAATCATTGCCGAGGTTTGGCGCCGCGTGCTGGAGCGTGTCGTCGACAGCGCGCTGACCCTGCTGTGCATCGGGCGCCGGGGTCGCCTGCGGGGCCTGATTGGTGTTTATCGTGCCCATCGAGCCCGTGTCGCTCGGCGCGCCGGTCGGTGCACTGCCCATGTACGGGATGCTCGGATTCTGCTGCTGCTCGTCCGCGGGACCGCCACCGCGCGCCGTAGTGCAGCTCTGCGCGACGCCGTTCGCCGCGAGGCGCCCGTTGTCGAACATCAGCCGCGGCGAGTAATTGCAGATGCGTTGCCCGTCGCCCACGAATACTCGCGTGCGCTCGGAGATCGTCTGCGCGAGTTGCTCGCGGCCGTAGCGCGGCCCGCGCAGTGTCGAACTCACCGCCGTGCGCGCGCTGCCGTCGGGGCACTGAAGTTCGGCGTTGAGCCTGAGATCGGGCGCGTACTGCACCGCATTGTCAGCGGTCGCGTTCGGGACCGACACCTCGCGAACCGTGCCGCGAACCGTCGCGCGGTAGTGACAGTTGTTCGCGACGTTCTCTTCGAACGACGACGACACGTTGCGCACGCGGTCGATTCGCGGCGCGGCACTGGGTGCATTCGCCTGTTGTGGCTGCGCTGCAGTGGGCGCCGCACGGTTCGCACCGGCGGTGTGCATATCGCCCCAACGATCACTGTCCGCCTGCCCCTGCTGCGGTTGCTGTGGCGCTTGCTGCTGCGGCACCGACTGCGCCGTCGCCATGAGCGGCACGAGCATCAACCCCGTCGTGATCAGCCCTACGGCCCGGTGAATTCTGTTTCGTTCCATCGAAAAACCTCCGGCGTGCGCAACGGCCGCGAGCGAGCGACTCGTCGCATGGTGTCTTTCCCCGCGGCTCGGATCCGTCGTCCTCGAGTTCTCGCGACGCGGTGTGACCGAGCCTTGCGCGCGAGCGTTGCGAGAGCGGTGCCGCATGGAACTCGTCCCTCGCGTGCGCCGCCGACTTCCTACTTGTTCACCCGCACGGGCGCGGGACTGACGTGCTCGACGGGACCGCCGCCGCGCGCGTTCGGAGGAAGGTCCGTTCGATCGACGGGTCGGCCGCGCGTGGAATAGTCCGCGGCGTTACCCGCGAGGGAACGATGCTCGCCCGGAAGCGTTCCGGTGGCAGTGTCGGGCCCAGCCGCTCGCTGCTGTGCGCCCCGTTTGCCGGTGAATCGTCCATCGCGAACCGGCACGCCCGTCGACGTGGTGTACGAGTGGCGATCGTTCGCGTGTGCGAATGACGGAATCATCGTCGACCCGATCCACGCGGCCGCGGCCACGAGTTTCCATGCGTGCTGCTTGATCATTCGGCATGCCTCCGTTTCATACCGAACAGTGCGAGCGCGATGCCGACTCCACGTGCAGGTTGCTTACCGAACATGCGCGCCCAAGCGCCACTCGGCGGTTCATCGCTGCTCACAATCAGCGTTCGCGGCCGCCATGGCCCAGCAGGCATCGCACCCCGCATGCGCTCTTGCCGACAGCCCTTCTCGACCGTGGTCGCAACGCTCTCGTTACTGCTCGGATCAATCGCGGGCGGCTGCAGTGAACCGCCCGTGCAGCAGATGGACATGGATGCGCAGGCCGAGGACGCGCAGATGATGATGGGCCTCGACGCCTACGACCCGACGACGCTCCCCGACGGCGCGCCGAACCCGTGCCTCAGCGCGCGCGACTGCATGGAGTGCACTTCGCGAACGCCGTGCGGGTGGTGCAATGGCTCGTGCATGGCAGGCGAAGCGAACGGGTCGTACGACGGCACGTGCTCGGGCGATCAATGGCTCTACCGCGGCGCGCAATGCCCGGGCGTTGGATCGCAGTGTCCGACACACACCGATTGCGACTCGTGTGCGCGAGACGAGAACTCGTGTGGATGGTGCGCGAACACACATCAATGCATGACGGGCGATTCGACGGGCCCGGCAAACGCGACCGGCGGATGCGACCGCGCGTCGGGAACGTGGATCTACAACCTCGACATGCAGGTGTGTCAGTAGAGAACGAAGGGACTCACACCATCGCCTCGGCGCGGACCCAGCGATCGAAGTCTTCTCCGCTCACGAGCCCGAGTGCGAGTGCAGCCTCACGAAGGGTCATCCCGGTCGCGTGCGCGTGCTTCGCGAGCTTCGCCGCGTTCTCGTAGCCGATGTGCGGATTGAGTGCGGTGACCAGCATGAGCGAGCGATCCACCAGTTCCTTGATGCGCGTGCGGTCGGGTTCGATTCCGCTCGCGCAGTGCTCGCGAAAGCTACGCGCGCCGTCCGTGATGAGTCGACACGACTGCAACACGTTGTGCGCGATGAGCGGCTTGAACACGTTGAGTTCGAAGTTGCCCGACATCCCGCCGACGGTGACCGCGACGTCGTTTCCGAACACCTGCGCGCACGCCATGGTGAGCGCTTCGCACTGCGTCGGATTGACCTTGCCGGGCATGATCGAACTCCCCGGTTCGTTCTCCGGGATGCGGATCTCGCCGAGCCCCGAGCGCGGACCCGACGCGAGCCAGCGCACGTCGTTGGCGATCTTGAAGAGCGCGGTGGCGCAGACCTTCAACGCGCCATGCGCGCTCACGAGCGGATCGTGTGATGCGAGCGCTGCGAACTTGTTCGGTGCGGTCACGAAGGGTCGACCGGTAAGCGTTGCGATTTCCGCGGCGACGCGTTCCGCGAACTCCTTCGGCGCGTTCAGGCCCGTGCCGACCGCTGTCCCACCGAGTGCGAGTTCGTACAAAGCTGGCAGCGATGATTCGAGCCCCGCGAGCGCGTGATCGAGCTGTGCGACCCACCCGGAGATCTCTTGTCCGAGTGTCAGCGGCGTCGCGTCTTGCAGATGCGTTCGACCGATCTTCACGACGTCAGCGAACGCCCGTGACTTCGTTTCGAGCACGTCGCGCAACGCGCGCAGGGACGGGATGACGTCATCGACGAGCGCCCGTGCCGTCGCGATGTGCATGGCGGTCGGGAAGGTGTCGTTCGAACTCTGACTGCGATTGACGTCGTCGTTGGGATGGAGCTTTCGCCCTTCGCCCCGCGGTCCGCCGAGCAGTTCGCTCGCGCGATTCGCGACCACTTCGTTCACGTTCATGTTGGTCTGCGTGCCGCTGCCGGTCTGCCAGACGCGCAACGGAAACTCGTCGTCGTGATCCCCCGCGAGCAC
>CBIHQZ010000620.1:0-4851 GCA_966212315.1 uncultured Myxococcales bacterium | reverse complement strand
CGCGCAGCCTCGACGAAGTGCTGAGTCTCTTCGATCGCTGGGTCGTCGCGGAGGGCGGCGAGGGGCTCGTGATTCGCAACGACGCGGCGGGCGTGTTCAAAGCGAAGCCGCGACACACGCTCGACGTCGTGGTGCTGGGATTCTCCGAAGGGCTCGACGATCGGCGCGGCATGCTGCACGACCTGCTGGTCGGTCTGATGCGGGCCGACGGATCGTTCCACGTGCTCGGTCGCGTCGGGGGAGGGTTCACGGACGACGACCGGCGCTCGATGCTGGCGGATCTCGGCGCGATGGTCGTCGCGAGCGAGTATGCCGAAGTGAACTCCGCGTCGGTCGCATACAAGATGGTGCGACCGGAGTGGGTCATCGAGATCAGCTGTCTCGACATGGTCTCGAGCACGACTCGCGGCGCGCCGATCGAACGGATGGTGCTGAACTGGAACCGCGACGCGTCGCGATGGCAGGTGCTGCGGCGGCTTCCGCTGGTGAGCCTGATTTCGCCGGTCTACCTGCGCAAAAGGGCGGACAAGTCGGTCACGCCCGACGACCTGCGCCTGCAGCAGGTGACCGACGTCGTCGACGTGCCGATGGCGGATCGCACGGCGGGTGATGCGCTGGCGAAGAGCGAGGTGCTTCGACGCGAGGTCTACACGAAAGTGATGAAGGGCCAGCAGATGGTGCGAAAGCTCGTGCTGTGGAAGACGAACAAGGAAACCGTCAGCCCGGCACATCCCGCGTTCGTGCTGCATCTCACCGACTACAGTCCCAATCGAAAGAACCCGCTCGAGCGAGAGCTTCGGGTGTCGAATTCGCGCGAGCAGATCGATGGGTTCTGGGCGGCGTTCGCGAGGGATTATTTCGGGAAGGGGTGGACGAAGGTTTAGCGTGCAAGCATCGACGCAGATCATCGCGGACGAGTGGCGCAGTCGTGCCGACGTGCTCGCGCATTGGGCGATGGACCATCTGGTGAACCGTCGCGACGTGTGGGGGCAGTACGTCCCGATGAGCCGCCGCACGGTATCCGCGAGCGGGCGCGTCTCGAGTGCACTCACGCTGCCGGCGCCGGGCAGGCGTGGCGAGGACATGGTCACGCTCGAGAAGCTCGCGCGGCACTTTCGCGGCGCGGACGTCGGGCACGTGATCGGGCTTCATTCCGCGAGCGCCGAGAACACGTCGCGCTGGCTCGCGATCGACATCGACCTTCACGATCCCGGTGCCGACGATGCGAGCGAGATCGCGGGTCGCAACTACGTCGCGGCGCTCGGCTGGTGGCAGAAGCTTCGGGCGATGGGCCTCGACCCGCTGCTCTTCGATTCGAACGGCGCGGGGGGCTATCACCTGTGGACGTTGTTCGATCGGCCGTACCCGACAGCGGACGTTCGCGCGTTCGGGCTCGAGGTGGTGTCGGACTACCGGGCGCGGAACTTCTCGGCGCGCCCCGAGGTGTTCCCGAAGAACACCGAGGTCACGCTCGCGAAGCCGGGGAGCTGGCTGCGTTTGCCGGGGCGTCATCACACGCGCGAGCACTTCAGTCGGGTGTGGAGCGGCGACGAGTGGTTGGATTCCCCGTGGCTCGATGGCGTGGCGGCGATCGAGGTGATGCTGTCGACGCGGGGGCAGGGGATGCCGTCTAAAAGTGGGGACGGTCCTGCTTAGTTGCATTGTTGGTGGCGAGGCCAACCCGCGGATTCCTCGGGGAATGGGCAATGCTGCGTCCGCCCAGGCGCGAGTTCGAGACGAGATGCGGCGGTGGGGCCGATCGGGAACAATGCAACTATGCAGGACCGTCCCCTTCTCCGACCCGGCG
This sequence comes from uncultured Myxococcales bacterium, assembly GCA_966212315.1. GTDB lineage: Bacteria > Myxococcota_A > Polyangia > Polyangiales > CBIHQZ01. Next base: position 3,044 of record CBIHQZ010000620.1, on the reverse strand, counting down.
AACTATCCGCGCTCGTGCCGCGCGAGCACGCCACCGAACCTCCGCCATGACGTTTCGAGTATTCCCGTATCACGACGTCTTGTATGAGGTCGTTTTCGGAGGACTCACTCGTGATGCGAACGCGGCTTTTCGGACTGTCGGCACTGCTCTCTCTCGCTGCTTGTGGCACTGCCGTCTCGCCAGATGGCGGTCGATCCGATGGCGGGATTCTCCGCTGCGGCGCCGGCGAAACCGCGCTGTGCGGATGCTCGAACGGGTTCGTGGGCGTGCAGCGCTGCGTCGAGGGGCTCTACGCGCCGTGCTCGTGCGAGACGCGCTGCGTGCCGGGACGCTCGGAATCGTGCACCTGCAGCGATGGCGCGACCGGCGCTCGGTATTGTGATTCGACCGGGTCGTTCGGGATGTGTGAGTGCGCGCGCGCCGATGCCGGCACCGATGCATCGGTCGGTCGCGATGCGGGACGCGACGCGTGCGTCCCCAGGACGTGCACCCCGGGCATGTGCGGAACGGCCGACGACGGATGCGGCACCCCGATCGATTGCGGGGCGTGCGCGTCGGGGGTACAGATGCTCGACGTCCAGGCGAATCACATCGTGTTCGATGCGACGCGCAATCGGATCTACGCAACGGTCGGACAGTCGGCTTCGCGGTTCCCGAACTCCGTCGTCGCGGTCGATCCGGCCACCGGTGACGTCGTGTGGAACCTCTCGGTCGGCAGCGATCCGAAGCCCATCGCGCTTTCGGACGACGCGAGCACGCTATGGATCGGCCTCGACGGCGCCAACGCGGTGCGCAGCATCGACGTCGGCGCGATGACGCTCGGTGCCGTCTACCCGCTTCCTCGCGGTGTCTTCGGTGACTACGGCGTCGCCGGCGACATCGTCGTGTTGCCGGGAAGCCGCACGACCATCGCCGTCAACATTCACGACTACGGCCTCAGCCCCAGCCTTCAAGGCACCGCGGTGCTCGACGACGGCGCCGCACGCCCGACGCAGGCTCCCGGCCACACCGGCGCATCCAGCCTTACGGGAGGACCGACGGGCTATCTGTTCGGCTTCAACTACGCGCACACCGGATTCGAGTTCTTCACGCTGACGGTCTCGCCGTCGGGTCTCACGCAGATGGGGCACAGCGGGCTCGCGAGCGGTTTCGCGACGCATGTGTACTACGCAGCACCGTACGTGTTCGCGACCGATGGCGCTGTGATCGACGTGAGCACGCCGACGACGCCTCACCTCGCAGGTCATCTGCCGATGCCGGGAACCGTCGCGCCCGACGTCGCCGGTGGCGTCGCGTACGTGCTCGCGGCGGACTCGTTCTCGAGCAGCCCGGCGACAATCTACCGCTACGGTCTCTCGACGTTCGCCCCCACTGGTTCCGCGCCCCTGGGGATGTTCGGCAGTCGTTCGATGCGCGACCTCACGAAGACCGGGACCGATCGATTCGCGGTCGTCGGCGCCGCCAATGCGTCACAGGGGACGAACAACAATCAGCTGTACCTGCTCACGCCGACGTTCCACTGAAGCCGTCGTACGAGAGCGAACTCGAACTCCAACCCGTCGAGCGCACGCGTTCGAGACGGCCGATGGTTCGTGAGGCGATGAAGCCGATGACACCGCGCTTCCGGCCTGCTTCGTGTTGCTCGTGGGACTGACGTCCCTCGACTGCAATCCGCGTCGCACGCAGGCCGTAACCCCGATTCAGACGGAGACTCATCCTGCCGTTCGAGACGACGCGCACGATCCGATGCAAATGCATCTCGTTCGATTCAGGCGAGAGCTGGCAGTCACGAATGTCAGCGTACCGACCGATCGAACGCCGCCGCCGACGCCTCCGCGAGGAGTCTTCGACCTCGTCGAATACCCGGCGCCGCTCGGGCACAACGCTGCGTACGTGACGCCGGTACTGCCCGGTCCGCGTCGTCCGGCGATCGTGTGGATCGCGGGCGGGCTCGATTGGGGGATCGGATCGAGTGCATGGGCACCGGCTCTTCGTGAGAACGATCAGAGCGCGCGTGCGTTTCGCGAGTCGGGCGTCGTCCTGATGCTGCCCTCACTACGCGGGTCGAACCTCAATCCAGGGCGCAACGAGTTCTTCTTCGGCGAGGTCGACGACGTCATCGCTGCGGCGAACTGGCTTGCGACGCGTCCCGACGTTGACCCGAACCGGATCTACCTCGGCGGGCACAGTACCGGCGGCACACTCGCGCTACTCGTCGCAGAGTCGACACCGCGGTTCCGAGCCGTGTTCGCGTTCGGCCCCGTCGCGAGCGTTCGCTCCTACGAAACGCCCTACCTGCCGCGAGACGCTCCACCCGCCGAGTTGGCAGTGCGCGTGCCGTCGCTCTACATGCACGACATCCGCAGTCCGACCTTTGTCATCGAAGGTGCGGGAACGCCCGGCAACTCGCGCTCGTTTGCACCGCTGCAACGATACGTCGGCGATGCGCCGGTGCACGAGGTCACGGACTGCGCGCTGGTCGATCCGCCGGCCGCGCACGCCCAGGAACAGCGCGGGTCCGGAGCCCTCGACGCGCAGCTGCGGACGACCGGAGCCCAGCCAGCGGTCCACGGCCCGGCCGGCGGGGGTGCCGTAGGGCACGGAGCGCTCCTTGCGGCCCTTGCCGAACACGCGGACCACGCGGCGCTCGGCGTCGACGTCGTCGATGTCGAGCCCGACCAGCTCCCCCACCCGGATGCCGGTCGCGTAGAGCAGCTCGAGCATCGCCACGTCGCGCACGCCCACCGGGGTGCCGTCGTCGGCGAGGTCCGCGGCGGAGCGGATCAGCGCCTCGGCCTCGTCGGCGCGCAGCACCGGCGGCAGGGTCTTGTGCTTCTTGGGTGACCCCAGCGCGGCCCCAGGGTCGGTGGGCAGGCGGCCGGTGCGGTGCAGCCACGCCGTGAAGACGCGCGCGGCCGTCGCGCGGCGGGCGATCGTCGTACGGCTGCGGCCCGTGGTCTGCAGCCTGGCCAGCCAGCTGCGCAGCGTGCGCAGGTCCAGCTCGGTGACGTCGACGATCCCGAGCCGGAGGCAGTGGTCGAGCA
>CBIHQZ010000619.1:0-4874 GCA_966212315.1 uncultured Myxococcales bacterium | reverse complement strand
TTTGAGATCGCGATGAACCAACCCGCGCGCATGGGCGCCGTCGAGTCCGATCGCGGCCTGCGAGATCATCCGGATCACGCGCGGCATCGGCAGCGTCTTGTCGCGGTTGATCACCGCGCGCAGTTCGTCGCCGTCGAGATACTCCATCACCAGGAACCACGCGCCGTCCTTGCGACCGGGGGCGGGCTTCTGCTCGGCGAAGTCGAACACGTCGACGATGTTCGAGTGCTCGAGCAATCGTGATGTTTCCGCTTCGCGCTTGAAGCGCTCGAGATGAACCGGATCCTCGGCGATGTCCGCGTGGAGGATCTTCACCGCCACCCGCTTCTGCCCTTCGAGCTGGCGCGCTTCGTACACGCGCCCCATCCCGCCGTCCGCGACGACGCGACGAATCTCGTATTTCCCCGCCAGCGTGAACCCGACGAACGGATCCGTCGGATCACTCGGCGTGGGGATCGTTTCGATCGGGACGAGCTTCGTGGCGTCGGCGGGACAGAACGCAGCCTCGTCGGCGGAAAACGTTCGTTGGCATTGCGGGCAGGCGTTCAGCACGTGATCAGACCCCCTGCGTGTTCGTGCGGAACAGCAGGATGCGGTTGCAGTTCGGGCACTGGTGCAGGTCGGTGCCGGCGTGAAGCTTCGCGACGAGCTGCGGCGCGAGGGAGATGTTGCAGCCGCGGCAGATGCCGTCGCGGCGGACTTCGGCAACCGCGGTCCCCTTGCGATCGCGAATCGTCGTGTACTTGCGCAGCAGATCGGCGCGGACCTTCGACGTCGCTCCCTTGCGCATCTCTTCTTGCGAACGGCGGCGCGCGGCGATGTCGTCCGACTTGGTCTTCAGCTCGGACTCGTCTTGCGCCAGCACTTCCTGGAGCTTGCCGAAGTCTTCTTCGTGCTTCGTGATCGACTCGCGCACCTGCTTCACCACCGTCTCGAGTTCGGTGGTCTTCGCGGTGCGTTCTTCTCGTTCGCGCCGGAGCACTTCGAGTTCGCGCTGGGTCGCTTCCTTCTCGCGATTGTTCTTCGCGACGTTCGATCGTTGCGTCGAACGCGCCAATCGCTCCCCGAGGTCCAGGATCTCCTGCGCGGTTTGCGATCGCAGTGTCTCAGCGCTCGCGAGCTGGGTCTTCTCGCGTTCGAGAAGCTCGCGCATCCGCGCGACGTCGTTTCGAAGATCGGCCACGTGCCCGTCGATCTCGCTCTGCTCGACGTCGAGCTGACGGAACCCGAGATCGATCTTCGCAAGCTCTTCCAAGGCTTCCAGCTGGTCTCGCACCCTGTGGTCCTTCCGCACGCCGCCCGCCACATCACCGAGACGGCGATGTGACTCAGTAGGCCCACCGGGACTTGAACCCGGAACCTCCCGGTTATAAGCCGGGTGCTCTAACCGGTTGAGCTATAGGCCCGAAACGGGCAACGGCGCGCGAATGTACGCCCATGACCATCCGGGGCGCAATCTTCCCGCCGTCACGGGAGCGCAGGAAATTGGGCGCGTTGCGTTCTGTATCCTACGCTTCGATTCGTGCGCGACGACGATCTCCTGCTCGACGGATACCTCGACCATCTAAGGGTCGAACGCGGTCTCGCGTCGCGAAGTGTCGACGCGTACGCAGGCGATCTCATCCGCTTCGCGGTGTACGCACGCCAGGCAGGCAAGTCGTTCGATGCGATCGACGGCGGCGACGTGGCCGGCTGGCTCGTGTCGCTCTCGAAGGCCGGGATCTCGGCGCGCGCGCAGGCTCGCAAGCTCAGCGCGTTGCGGGGCTTCTATAAGTTCCTATTGATCGAGCGCCACGTGCAGAGCGATCCGACTGCGCTCATCACGGGCCCGAAGCTTCCGCGAAAGCTCCCGCACGTTCTCACGTTCGAAGAAGTCGAAATGCTCCTCGGCGCGCCCGATCGCAGCTCGCCGCGCGGCGTGCGCGACTTCGCGATGATCCAGTTGCTCTACGCATCGGGGCTGCGCGTGAGCGAACTGGTGGGATTGAAACTCGCGGACATCGACGTCGATCAATCGTTCGTGAGCGTGCTCGGCAAGGGTTCGAAGCGACGACTGGTCCCGTTCGGCGAAGTCGCGCGCGAAGCCATCGGCACGTACATGCGCGATACGCGACCGCGATGGGCGGAGCGCGCGCGCAGCCCGCATCTGTTCCTCACCGAGCGCGGCACCGGCATGACGCGGCAGGGATTCTGGAAGCTCCTCGGGCGCTATGCGCGTACCGCCGGCATCGACAAGGCGATCTCGCCGCACAAGCTGCGGCACTCGTTCGCGACGCACCTGCTCGAGCGCGGCGCCGATCTGCGATCGGTGCAGACGATGCTGGGCCACGCGGACATCGCCACGACGCAGGTCTATACGCACGTCACCAGCGACCACGTGAAGGCCGCCCACAGCCGCTTCCACCCCCGCGGGTGACTCTTATTCCGAAACGTAAACGTAAACGTCCGCCGTAAACGTAAACGGACGTCACCGCGTTTACGTTCGATCCAACTCCGTCGTCCTACTCACCCTGCGTCCGGCGCATCCAACGCGAGCGCCTCGCGCACCTCCGCGCGATACGCATCTGCCCGGTGCCGCTCACCGTATGCCGAAACCGGCGGAGGGGATCGCGCAGGAGCACCGTCGCGGGCGGGGACGGCTCTCGATACGGTGCGGATGCGGTCACAATGCGTCCATTCTACGCGACACCGCACCCGGCCCCTACTGACACCGCGCCCCCACGCACCGCTGCCCGCTCGGGCACCGCGCGCCATCATCGATCACCCCGTTGCAGTCGTCATCCAGCCCGTTGCACACCTCGCGCACGCCATCGAGCGAGCACGTTCCGCTCGGTGCACGCCTGCCCGCATCGGGGACCGCCGGCGCGCCGGCCTTACGTCCGCATCCCACGAGCAGCAACGCCGTCAGCGCGAACGACACGACGAAACGCATCACGTCTCCTTGCTACGCAAGACCTCGACGAAAGTCGATCAGCGATCCGTCAGCGTCCGCAAGAACGCGACGATGTCGTCGATGTCGTCGTCGGTCAGTCGCGGCGCATCACCCGCATGCCGATCCATCGGCACCTCGGTGTTCACGTTGCCGCGGTACTGCGCCGGCAGATCGTCGAATCGCAGCACCGTCCCGTCGGCCGCGGCCGGATACCAGTGGCCCGGATCCGTGTCGCGGGTGGCGTAGAACTTCACCGCTTCGCGAAGGTCGTCGAAGTAACCGTTGTGCATGTACGGCGCGGTCACCGCGACGTTCCGCAGCGTCGGCACCCGGAACGATCCGCAGTACTGCGTCACGTCGGTCCCCGCAGGCGCGTGCGACGCGAGATCCGCTCGATCGCACAGGCCGAGGTCGAAGTGGTTCGGGTTCGCGTTGTCGGGAATCGCGCGATTGCGCGGGACGCCGAGGTTCTCGTACGCGAAGTTCGTGAACATCCAGTCGCTCGGGTTGTGCGAATTCTCGCGGCCCGTGTGGCACGTGATGCAGTTGCCCTTCTGCGGATCGCGGAACGCCTCGAAGCCGCGCGCTTCCTGCGCGGTGAACTGCGCGCGTCCGCGAAGCACGTCGTCGAAGCGCGAAGAGAACGGACGAAAGCGTTGCGACTGCTCGTACGAGGCGATCGCGCTGGCGATGCGACGATACGCGGTCTCGGTGTTGTCGAAGACGTTCGTGCCGAAAGCCTGTCGCGCGAGGTCGGCGTACTGACCGTCGCGGACCTTCGCAACCACGGCGTCGGTGCTCGGGTTGTTCATCTCGCGCGCATTGAGCAGCGGGCCGCTAGCCAGGTCGGCGAGGAAGTTCGCGCGCCCGTCCCAGAACAGACCACCGGTCGGCCCCATATGCGGCGTGCCGCCTTCGTTCTCGGTCGCGAACGAGAAGTCCGGGCTGTACAGCGAGTACATCAGCGTAGGCACGTTGCGCGTGCCGAACACACCGTCGCCCAGCGCACCGCGCGCCACCGCTGCGATGCTCGAGCCGGCGTTGCCTTGGAACGCGCGATCGGATGCATGGCACGACGCGCACGACTGTCCGGCCGGCTCGGAGAGGGAAGGGTCTTCGAAGAGCGCGCGACCCAGCTGCTGCATGGGCGTGAGCGTCTCGGGAGTTGGAACGGTCGCGGTCGTGTTCGTCGCTGCCGTGTTGGCGGAGGGCGGGGTGCCCGCGTCACTCGCCGAAGCGGGAATCGGCCCGCCGCATGCGCCGAGCGCGAGGATGACGGTGGCGAGAATTGCCGAGCTGCGGACGAGCGATGGGGCGGGCATCGGCTGAGGGAACGGCCGTGCCCCGCGCGAGGTTGAGGGGGCTGGGAGGCGAGGCGTCAACGTCGCCGTCTAGGTCAACGTCTACGTTGTCTGCGCAAACGACGACTACCCTTGCGGATCGTGACACACCGCTTCGATGTTGTGTCCGTCGGGGTCGAGCACGAACGCGCCGTAATAGTTCTCGTGATAGTGCGGACGCGGGCCGGGCGCGCCGTTGTCCTTGCCGCCCGCCGCGAGCGCGGCTTTGTAGAACGCGTCGACTTCGGCGTGATTCTTCGCTCGAAACGCGATGTGCAGCGGCTCCTTCGGCGTCCCCTGCGCCACCCAGAAGTCCGGCTTCGGCGCCACGCCGTATCCCAGCACCACGAGCCCGCCAGTGAACTCCTTCGGAATCTCGCGCAGCACCGCATAGCCGAGCGGTGCGAGCGCTTTCTCGTAGAATGTGCGGCTCTTCGCCGGATCGCTGGTCTTGATGCCCGTGTGGTCGATCATCGTGTGCTCTCCTGTGATTCGTGCCGTCGCGCAGCAATGCGTCGGCGGGGCGCGAGGCTATCACCCAACGTGCGGGTGTAGATCGCGCAGACCTCACCCCCGCTCCGCGCGCCCCTCTCCCTCGATGC
>CBIHQZ010000618.1:0-4874 GCA_966212315.1 uncultured Myxococcales bacterium | reverse complement strand
GCTCACGAATGCCCCGCCGGAGTTCGGCGTCTGCGACCTCTGAGCATCCGAGACGTCCGCCACCGCTGGAATCGCAATCCGAACGCGACCGCTATTTCGCCGAGAAATACGCGGCGTTCGTTGGCAACGCGTCAACCACATTGGCAACGGCGATTGCAGCGATAGCGAATTCTCTCAATCCCTTCCGATGACCATTCGGTGGCCTTCGCCTTGCTCTGCGATCCGATCGACGAACGCGCTCCGCACCGTGCGTTCGTCGAGGAGGACTCGTCATGTCTAGCCGCCGCCGCACCGCGGGATGGCTCACGGCCACGCTCGCGCTCGTTGTTCCGAGCATCGGTTGTATCGACCGCCCCGTTCACGTCGTGAACAGCAACTCGCAATCGGGACTGCAATTGCACATCGTGAACGATCAACTCACGAAGCTCGATCTCCTGCTCGAGATCGACAACTCGAATTCGATGCGTGAGAACCAGACCCACATGATGGCGCAGCTCGGCTCGCTCATCGCGCGGCTCACTTCGCCTCCGTGCGTGAGTGACACGAATCCCTCGCCGCACACGTGCAACGCGGGCGACACGAACGACCGTCTGCAGTACCCCGCCGTTCGCGACATGCACGTGGCTGTCATCTCGAGCGACCTCGGCTCGGGGGGCATCGCGACGCAGACGTGTGCGAACCCGGATCACGGCGACGACGGTGCGATGAATCCGATTCGAAGTGGCGACGCACTCGCGGCACACGAGCCATGGGTCAATGCGCCCGGAGGCTTCCGACCCGCGAGTTGCACCAGCGACCGCAACGCATTCCCGGCGTTTCTCTCGTTCGACTCGGCCACCAGCGATGCCGCGACGTTTGCCGAACAGTTCGCGTGCAACGCCGGGCTCTACATCGGCGGATGCGCGATGGAGCAACAACTCGAAGCGGTCACGCGCTCACTCGTGTTTCACAACCCGCACGAAGGCGCGCCGAGTAGCGAAATCAACGCCGGCTTCCTCCGCGAAGATGCACTGCTCGCGATCGTGATGCTCACCGACGAAGAAGACGGCTCGGTGCGCGACTGCCGTTTCGCAAACGGCGAACCGTGCGAGAGCGCGATCGACGTGTACAACGCCGCATCGACCGCGTGGGGATCGACGAATCTGAATCTACGCATGTACGCGTATCAGCCGGGCAGCGCGCAGGATCCGACGTGGCCACTCGATCGGTACATCGACCCGCACGATGCCACGCGTGGCTGGCTCGCGCTCAAGCCCGGTCATCCCGAACGCGTCGTGTTCGCGGCCATCACCGGCGTTCCCTTGAGCGTGCCCGCCAACGCAGCAGGCGAGACGGACTGGGATCGATTGCTCGGCACACCCGGCGGCGATCCGAACGACTTCGATGCTCGCGACACGAGCACGTCGATCGACGAGACGAGCGCCGAGGGACCGATCTCGATGCGACAGAACAATGTCGAGGCCGCGTGCGCGACAACCCTTCCGCGCGTCGTCCCCGCGTGCCGGCGCGAGGGAACGCCGCAGGCGAACAGTTGCGACCCGACGCAGCAGTACTACGCGTGGCCTTCGCGACGCATCGTCGAGATCGCGCGCCGGTTCGATCAGGCGCCGCTCTGCGGGGGGCAGCCGTGCCACAACGGCGTCGTCACCTCGATCTGCGCCAACGACTACTCGGCCGCGATGGACACGATCCTCAAGAAGATCCGCGATCGATTCGCGCCGCCGTGTCTTCCCAGACCGCTGCAGTCGCACATCACCGCGGGGCAGACGCGAGAAGTCGAATGCGCGCTGCGCGAGATCCAGCCGATCGGGGTGGAGAGCTGCGATGCATCGCGGGGGCGATTCGCGCCCACCGACGGCGCGGCGAGCGAGACACTCCCCGACGGACAGCATCTCGTGTGCGACATCCGGCAAGTCGGCACCGATCTGTCCACGGGCTCACCGACCGCGGGCCACGGATGGTTCTATCAAGACCACGCATCCGGAAGCTCCGACCCGGCGTGTGCTCAACGCATCTCGTTCACCGACGGCGATGCTCCGGTTGTCGGCACCGACACGCGCCTCGAGTGCGTGCAGGCCACCACCATCGCGCCGTGACCGTCGTTCGTTCCTCCTCGTCGCAGCGCAACCGCGACGCACCCGCACGCGCACGCATCCGGCGGTTCTGTTCCGCTGCGGCGAGTTCGGGTAGCGTCGCGGCGCGAAAGACGGAGGGAATCGATGAAGGCGAACGTGATCGGATGGATTGCCGCGGGAGTGCTCGCGCTTGCAACAAACGGCTGCGAGAACAAAGAAGCGCAGCGGTGCCGGGACGCGCAGCAGTCATCGGCGCGAGCGTGGCAGGCGTACGAATCGGCCGCGCGTGAAGCCGTGAACCACGCCGACGACGAGGCCAACGCCGCCGGCCGCACCGCTTCGGCCGCGGGACAACGAGCGCAATCGCTCGCCGCAGAATCATCGCAACGTCTGCTGCTCTCCGATCTCGTCCCGGATCTTCCCGCGCCCGACGCCGCGGCACCGGCTGCTCCCACCGCTGCGCCCACGACGGCGACGAATCCAGCAGCTGCCGCCGACGCAGCCCGGCGTGCGCAGCTCATCGCAGCGCGCAGCGTCGCACTGTCGCTCGTCGAGACCGTGCGTTCGGTCGGAAACGACACGCGCGAAATCGGCGGCGCGATCTCTTCCCGCAACAGCGACAGCGCGCACGAAGCGATGACCCGCGTAGGCGAGAGCGTTCGTCGTGCGCAGGCGGCCGCGACTCGCATCGCACAGACCGTCAGCGCTTCGACCGGCACGGATCCGATCAGTCAGGCGCTCACGCGAGTAAGCGACACCGCGCGCGCGCTTGCTCAAGCGGCGACCGACACTGCGCAGACCGCGCAAGCCGCGATGACTTCCCTCGAACGGGCCGACGCCGCGCTCGAACGTGCGAACGCTGCTCTCTCCGCATCGGGCGCCGCCTTCCGCAATGCAGTGATGGCGCGCAACGCGGCGCGTGCGGTCCCGGAAGATCCGAGCCAGGTGCTTTTCGTTCGCGCCCGCACGACCAGCGACGAAGCGTGGTCGATCTGCAGCGCCGCGCACTGACCCGTCCTACCCGCGCCCGTCCCCCGCGCGTTCTTTCGCCTGCGCCGCTTTCTCCTCGGGCGTTCGCAGGAGCGTCTCCGGGCGCCAGATCCACAGCATATTCACCGTGAGAACGATGTTCGCCGCGGACATCATCGCGAATCGCCACTCGACGCGCGCCGACGCGATCAAGAACGCCACCATGTAGCCGATACCCGCCGGGAACAATCGCTTCTCGAGCGTCGCGGCCAGACCGATGGTGAACGCGCCCCACACCGCGAGATTCAGCACGGCGCTCATCGCCGTCGGCATTCCGAGCATGCCCGACCCGACGTGCAGCACCACTTGCGAGAGCAGTACCGCGAACACCATGGTCATCACCGAGCGGTTGAATCGGGTCTTCGTCATGGTGTCCCGCGCCCACCAGGCAAACGCCGCGAACGCTGCGGTCATCACCAACGGAGCCGCGATCATCCTGCTGCGATCGGTCGCGGGTGTGCTGAGTCGCCCGGCGATCCACGGCATCACGCTCCACGTGATGCCCGCGAGGGTGGCGAGAAACGCGCGCGTTCGCTGTCCCACCGAGTCGTCGTACTGCTGACCGAGCTTCTCGAGCGTGTGCGCGCGCTTCGCTTCGTCTTCCAACTCCCGCGTGAGCTTTTCGATACGCGCCACGAACTCCGCGGGCGCTTCGTCGATCTCACCGAGGAGCACGTGGGCGGCCCGCGCGTCGCGCGATGCGAGTTCGAACTCGATCATCGCGATGACCGCGTCGCGATACCCGTCCCGCGCGCTCTCGTTGCCGTGCCAGATGCGGATCGCTTCGCGAAACCCGAAGCGCGCCGCGCCGAACGCGTTGTAGACCCGCTGCCGCCGCTCGGGGGACATCGCACCCGTCGCGGCGATCTCTTCGCGCAACGACGCGAGCGCACCCTCGGCTTCGTGGGCGAGCACCGCGCTGTCTCGATGCTGAAGAAATCCCTGCAGCGAGAGACGAATCTGTTCGGCATTCTCGAAGCGACCATCGGGATCGCGTTGCATCGCGCGCTGACAGATCCGCACGAGTTCAGGCGGCGCGGTCTCGGGGAACGACGGATCGCGCGCGAGAATGCTGGCCAGGATCTGCAGCACGGTTTCGCCGGTGTGAGGCGGCTCGCCGGTGATCAGCTCGTACAGTGTCGCGCCGAGAAGAAACACATCGGTGCGCTCGGTGATCGGCCCGTCGCCCAGGGATTCGGGCGCCATGTAACAGGGCGTTCCCGCGAGTTGGGTGGCGTCCTTCGCGAGTGGAAATCGCCCGGTGCCGTCATCGCGCAGACTCACCGCGATGCCCCAGTCGAGCAGGTACACCTCGCCGAACTCGCCGATCATCACGTTCTCGGGCTTGAGGTCGCGATGCACGATGCCGCGGCTGTGCGCGAAGTGAACCGCGTTGCACACCTGCATCAGGATCCCGATGTTCCACTCGAGCAGATCGCGCGCGCGGAATCGCTCTCGCACGCGCGTTTCGTCGCTCATCAGCTCGCCCCAGTGCACGCCTTCGATGCGCTTGAGCACGATGACCGGCGAGCCCTGATCGTCGAGACCGACGTCGTACACCGGCACCACGTTCGGATGCTCGAGCGCGCCGGTAACCCATGCTTCGCGCAGAAGTCGCAACGTGGTCGCATCGCTGCGCACCTCGGGTCGCAGGGTTTTCACCGCGACTTTTCGACCGACCGAGATCTGGTTCGCGAGCTGGACGATGCCCATCCCGCCTTCACCGAGCGTGCGCTCGACCTCCAGCGAACGATGGCCGCGCGAGGGATC
>CBIHQZ010000617.1:0-4877 GCA_966212315.1 uncultured Myxococcales bacterium | reverse complement strand
CGCGCTCTACACCAAGGAACTCCCGAAGTCCGGTGACGAGACCGGGCAGGAGCTGAACGACTTCATTCGCGAACGTCTCGAAGGGTTGCTGGTCCAGCGATTCCCGGGTGATGTGGTGCGCGCATGTCTCGCATCGGGTCACGACGATCCGGTCGACGTGCTCGAACGTGTGGAAGCGCTGGCGGGCCTTCGAACGCGACCGGAATTCGGCAAGGTCGTGAAGGCGTTCGAGCGCATGTTCAACATCTCGCGCCAGGCGCCCGAGGGCGAAGCGGACGCGCGCTTTCTGACGCAGCCTGCGGAGAAGAACCTCCTCGAGGCGTGGGGTCGTGCGCAGAAGCAGTTCGAGACGCATCTCGATCAGCGCGATTTCGTGAAGGCGCTCGAACTCGTCGCCGAAGCACTTCCCGATGCGATCGACCGGTTCTTCACCGAAGTGTTCGTGATGGACGAGAACCCCGACCTGCGCGGCGCCCGCTTGCGACTGCTCGCGCGCATCGCCGAAGAAGTCGGCGTGATCGCCCGCTTCGATACGCTCAGCGCGGCGTCGACGACCTGACCGTTCGCAACCGTCGCGACGTCGATGTCGCGCGCATCGCACGCATCAGCGTGCAGCCCATCTCGTCTTCCGCTTTCCGAGCCCTCGTGTAGATTCCGTGCGCGCTGAAACAACGGCGCACGGAGGCTGCGGATGTCGAAGTTTGTGTTCTTCTTCGGCGGGGGCGAGTCCGAGGGAAAAGATCTCGGCAAAGAGATTCTCGGCGGCAAGGGCTACGGCCTCAGCGTGATGACCGGACTCGGGATTCCGGTCCCGCCCGGATTCACGATCTCGACCGACGTCTGCACCGAGTTCTTCCGCTCGGGCGGCAAGTACCCGGCCGGTGTTCAGGAGGACGTCACGCGCAATCTCGCGCGCGTTGCGTCGCTCGTCGGCACCACGTTCGGTGACGCGAAGAACCCGCTGCTCGTGTCGGTGCGATCGGGCGGACGCGCGTCGATGCCCGGCATGATGGACACGATTCTCAACCTCGGACTGACGGACGAGACCGTGAAGGGACTCGCCGAGGCGACGAACAATCCGCGCTTCGCCTACGACGCCTATCGCCGCTTCGTCACGATGTACGCGAACGTCGTGATGGGCCTCGATCGCGAGCCGTTCGAGCACGCACTGCGCGAAGCGAAGAGTGCCGCCGGCGTTCGCGACGACAGCGAACTGAGCGCCGATGCGCTGCAGAAGTTGGTGGTGCTCTACAAGAAGCTCGTGAAGCAGCACGGCGGGAAAGATTTCCCGAACGATCCGCACGAGCAGCTGTGGGGCGCGATCGGCGCGGTGTTCCATTCGTGGAACAACGACCGCGCGAAGATCTACCGCAAGATGCACCAGATCCCCGACGAGTGGGGGACCGCGTGCAACGTGCAGGCGATGGTCTTCGGCAACATGGGCGACGATTGCGCGACGGGCGTGTGCTTCACGCGCGATCCGTCGACCGGTGAGAAGCGCTTCTTCGGCGAGTTCCTGCCGAACGCGCAGGGCGAAGACGTGGTCGCCGGCATTCGCACGCCGCTCAAGATCACGCAGCGCGATGCGTCGGCATCGGGCCAGAAGGCTTCGCTCGAGTCGACGCTCCCGGACTCGTACAAGCAGTTGATGGAAGTGCAGCAGAAGCTCGAAGCGCATTTCCGCGACATGCAGGACATCGAGTTCACGATTCAGAAGAACCGCCTCTGGCTGCTGCAGACGCGCAACGGCAAGCGCACCATGCGCGCTGCGGTTCGCATCGCCGTGGACATGATGCAGGAAGGCGTGATCTCGCGAGACGAAGCAGTGATGCGCGTCGATGCGGGACGGCTGAGCGAACTGTTTCTTCCGCGACTCGATCCGGCAGATGCGAAGAACGCCGAGGATCAGGGAAAGCTTCTCGCGCAGGGACTCGGTGCTTCGCCCGGTTATGCCGCAGGCGAGATCGTGTTCACCGCCGACGAAGCCGAGCGACTCGCGGGGCAGGGCAAAGATGTGATCCTGGTGCGTCGCGAAACGTCGCCCGAGGACATTCACGGGATGAAGGCCGCACGCGGGATTCTGACGGCGACCGGTGGGATGACATCGCACGCCGCCGTCGTCGCGCGCGGCATGGGCAAATGTTGCGTCGCTGGGTGCAGCTCACTCTCGGTCGACTACCAGACCGAGACGGTTACCGTGCATCGCAAGACCGACAAGCTGGTGCTGAAGAAGGGCGACAAGATCACGCTCGATGGTGCGAGCGGCAAGGTCTTCAACAACGTGCTGCCCGTGAGCGCGGCGGTGTCGGATCCGCAGTTCGACGAGATCATGCGATGGGCCGACGAGACGCGGCGACTTCGCGTTCGCGCGAACGGCGACACCCCGCTCGATGCGCGCAATGCGCGGCGGTTCGGCGCCGAAGGCATCGGGCTCTGCCGTACCGAGCACATGTTCTTCGAGGCGGAGCGAATCTTCGCGGTTCGCGAGATGATCCTCGCGAACGACGAAGCAGGGCGTCGCAAGGCGCTCGAAAAGATCATGCCGATGCAGCGAGACGACTTCGTGGGGATCTTCCGCGAACTCGCGGGGCTGCCGGTGACGATCCGCCTGCTCGATCCGCCGCTGCACGAGTTCCTTCCGGAGAGCGATAGCGATCTGAAGGCCCTCGCGGATGAACTCGGTGTGTCGTTCGCGACGCTGAAGTCGCGCAACGAATCATTGCGAGAGTTCAACCCGATGCTCGGTCATCGCGGGTGCCGCCTCGCCGTGACGTATCCGGAGATCTACGAGACGCAGGCGCGCGCGATCGCGCTCGCGGCCGTGGATTGCCGGCGCGCGCAGATTCACGTGAAGCCCGAGATCATGATTCCTCTCGTCGGCACCGAGGAAGAGATCAGCCGGCTTCGTCAGCTGGTCGTGCGCGTCGTCGATGCGGTGTTCGAGAAGGAAAACGTGCGCGTCGACTATCACGTCGGCACGATGATCGAGCTGCCGCGCGCATGCATGGTTGCCGATGACATCGCGAAGCACGCCGACTTCTTCTCGTTCGGAACGAACGATCTCACGCAGACGACGTGGGGCTTCTCGCGCGACGACGCGGGGCGATTCCTCCCCGTGTACGTCGATCAGAAGTGGATCGCGATCGATCCGTTCGTCGCGCTCGATCGCACGGGCGTCGGCGAATTGATGAAGCTGGCTGTCGCGAAGGGACGCGCGGTTCGATCGAATCTCAAGATCGGGATCTGCGGCGAGCACGGCGGCGAACCGAGCAGCATCGAGTTCTGCCATCAAATCGGCCTCGATTACGTCTCGTGCTCTCCGTTCCGCGTCCCGACGGCACGCCTCGCGGCGGCGCAGGCCGCACTGGCCGGCAAGGTCGGCGCCAGCTCCACGCACTGAATCGTTCACGCTCGTCTCGGACTCCGCGGCCGTCCACCACGCGCATCGAATCGAGTGCGTGTGTGGACGCTCTGCGCGCACGCCATCAGCGCTTGCGATCGCGTGCGCACGAATGCACCGCGTGACCCTTCGGGACACGACGCATCCACCCATCATGGGGAACGAGACGATTCGTTACGGGGTCCGCCGCGTGAGGGACGACGGGCGGCGCGAAGGGGCGAGCGACAACCGCCCTTCCAACGACACGAGCCTGTTCGACGCATTCGGACTGGCGAAAGCACCGTCGAGCCGCGCGACAGAACGCAAGCGTGATTCGGTCGACGCGATCGATCCGAATCTGTTCGGCGGGGGGCAGCGGTCGCGGCGGATCTCGTCGGTGCCGGCCGTGCTCGCACGAACGGCGTCGCCCGCCGTGCGTGAACTCCCCGCGCCCGCGGCGAGCGAGATGGCCCCGCTTCCACTCGAACCGCCGCCGTACGATGCGCTCGCGTTCGCCGACGAAACAGAAGGCGGATCGAACGACGAGCGACCGTCCGACACCGCGCTGCCGTCCGACTCCATTCCCGAACTGCACTCGAGTCGTGCTCGCGCGAACACCACGATGCGATGGATCGCCGCGTTCGTCGGATCCGTGGTCATCGGCGGCGTTGCCGGGCGCGCGATTCGCGGCGGTGATGTTCTCGCTGGGGCAATCACGACCGCATCGGTACCCGAGCCCGTCATCGCGCCCCCTCATGCTGCAGACGCACCTGCACGAGTCGTCACACGCGAAACCCCTCGCCCGGCACCGAGTGCCACGCCGACACCTTTGAACGCACCCGAGCCCGTCGCGACACCCGAACCGATCGCAACACCCGAGCCCGTCGCGGCACCAGTTGCGAATGCAGATCTCGTCGCTCCGCCCGTTGCACCGCTCGCGGTCGGGGCGCCATCGATCGACCCGCCCGTAATCGCGAGAGCCGCGCATCGCCGTTCGCGTGGATCGTCCGACGAGGCAGTCGATTCCGCGCCAGAGCCGGGCTCGGATAGCCTCGCGTCGCAACTGCGCGCGGCCGTCGCGATGCAGGCCCAGCCCGCAGCGCCCACCAACGCTCCGCCCGCAGCGCCCGTTGCCGCGGCCGTCGCGCACGATGCGATCCCGGCGGCCGCCGCTGTCGACGCACGCCCGGCGGAGGCGCGAGTCGAATCAAACGCGACGAATCCGTGCGTCGCTCGATGTGCTGGCGATCTGACGTGCGCTGCGAACTGCGTGGTCCAGGGCGGCCAGGCGACAACTCACGCAGTGGCGATGCCTGCCGAAGCAGCGGCCACGGTGGGCGCCGATGAGGGCGCAACCGAACACGCATCGACGCCAACCCTTCCGGACCTGCCGTCACGCGTCGCCGTGCGTGCTGCTCTCGACGGCGCCATCGCTTCGATGCGCGCGTGCGCACCCGACGATTCGCGCACTGCCTTCGTCACCATCACGTTCGCGGGG
>CBIHQZ010000616.1:0-4877 GCA_966212315.1 uncultured Myxococcales bacterium | reverse complement strand
CAGGGGTCGCTCGGGACTGCGACGAGGGCACGAGGATTGCCGAGTCGTCGGGACATCGGCGGCCGCTCGTGCCCGCAAAGAATCACCGCCTTTCCGTGCCGCGAGGAACGTACAATCGCCGGATGCACAATCGATCGCCGGCCTCACGCCGCATCGCGTCTCGGTGGCTCGTACTCGCGAGCGTGGCCCTCGGTGTCGACGCCTGCGCATCGACGCAGACGATGGGAGACGCCGGGGACGTCGCCGATGCGCCCGATGTCGCTCGCGCCGATGGTGCCGACGCGCTCCCGCTCGACGGCTCGGATCCCGACGCGGACTTCATGGACGACGCCCCGGATCCGATCGACGACCTCAACGAGTCGTTCGATGTCATGGACGATGCGCCGACCGACGGCAGCGTCGATGCGGGCGCGGATTCGGGGCCGCCGCCCGTGCCCCTCGCGACGCCGATCCGCTACCTCGTGATCATCACGAAGGAGAACCACACCTTCGACAACATGTTCTTCAACTTCCCGGGTGTCGCCTCGCCGCCTCCCGCGCGAGCGACGACATCCACCGGTGGAACGGTCGCGCTCGCGGGCGCCACGCTCGACTTCCATTACCTGCACCAGATCGGCCATCCGAACGTGGGCATCGATCCGAGTCACGCGCACTCGTCGGCGCTCGACTCGTACCACGGTGGGCGAATGGACCGCTTCGATCAGGGCGGCAACATCGGCAACGTTCCGTTCTATCACTACCCCGAGTCGCAGATCCGGAACTACTGGGCCTACGCGCGCAACTTCGTCCTCGCCGACAACTACTTCTCGACGTTCCTCGGACCGAGCCTCCCGGGGCATCTGGTCGCCGCCGCCGGGTACTCACCCGTGATGGGAAACGCAGCGTGCCCCGACGGTGTGACGTGTCCGGCAGACATGTGCGATCCGACGACGCGGGCACGAGTCCAGACGTTCAACGGACTGACCTGCAACGTTGCGGCGACGACAGTGCGGCCGTGTTTCAACGTTCCGATCGTCACCGACAATCTCCCCGCGGGCATCACGTGGCGCACGTACGGCAACGTCCCGATGCGCTACTTCCGATCGATCCACGACAACAATTCGTTCACGCCACACTGGCACTCGGCCCTGAACCTGATTGCCGACTTGCGACGCGGCGACATGGCGAACGTGACCTTCCTCAACGGCGGCTTCGGTGGACCGAGCGAGCACCCGCCTGAGCATCCGTGCCTCGGGGAGAATCACACCGTCGAAGTCATCAACGCGATCATCGACGGCGGCCACTGGGACGAGACCGCGATCGTCTTTTCGTACGACGACTGGGGCGGCTGGTACGACCACGTTCGCCCGCCGGTGACCGCGTGCGGAAGCGCGGCGCAGGGGCCCTTCAACCCCGGTTTCCGTCTGCCGCTCATGATCATCTCGCCCTACGCGCGGCGCGGGACTTCGACGCCAAATCTCGTGTTCCACACGCGAACCGAACAAGCATCGGTTGCTCGCCTCGTCGCGGAGTTGATGCGCTCGCCAGGCCATGCACCCGTGTTCCTTCACACGCGCAATCCGCAGTCGCGCGACGAAGGGGCAGGGAGTCTTCTCGGCGCGTTCGACTTCACGCAGACGCCGCGCCCCCCGCTGCGCCTCACGCCTCGCACCGATTGCCCCGCCTCCCCGCCGTAGCGCATCGCTTGCGATCGGACCGTGCTGTTCGAACAACCGCCGGTCCGAACGCCAGTCGAGGCGTGACCCGGTACCATCGGCACCCATGTGCAGCACATCGACCGATCGCACTCGTCAGCGCCGCGTGACGCGTACTTCACTGATTGTCGTACTCGGCGCGACGCTCGCTGCGCTGCCGCTCGCGGGTCAGACCCCGCCTCGCGCGCCGACGGATCCGATTGCCGCGCCAGAGAGCGACGATCGCGATCGAGACGGGATTCCCGACGCCATCGATCAGTGCCCCGACGCGCCCGAAGACTTCAACGGCGAGTACGACGACGACGGTTGCGCGGACGGTGTCGCGAATCCCACTCGAGCGTCGCCGCGACCCGATGTCGAGGAGATCACCACCTACGTTCCGCTCGTCGCGCGCAACGCCATGTTCGTGCACAACGCGCGTGCGATCGTCGACGCGGTCGCGAGATTGCTGACGCGACACCCGGGCATCACGCAGGTGACGATTGCCGCGCACACCGACGCGCGTGGCGCCGAGGCGTGGAACCTTCGCGTGTCGCAGATGCGCGCCGAGTGGGTGCGTGACGAACTGGTGCGCCTCGGGATCGCGCCGTCGCGTGTCGTGGCGCGCGGCTTCGGCGAGTATTGCCCGATCGATCCGCGCGCGGTGCCCGCCGCGTTTCAACGCAATCGACGCGTCGTCTTTCGCGTGACGGCTTCGACCGATCGGCGCTTTCCGGTGCGCCCGGTCGGATGCGCCGCTGCGACCGCCGCGATGGCGGGCGGAGCGGGCCAACCGAACCCGTGACGCCGATTCAGCTGCACCGCGGAAAGATCACTCTGGCTCCCACCGGATCCCGCGCGGGCCGTTGACCGTTCCCGAGAACGTGTCGCCTTCGAGTCCGTTCGCGTCCTCCAACCCGACCACTGCCGCGCGATGCCCGCCATCCATTTGCGCGTAGACGAAGTCGATCACGTTGCTCGATCTCGCCGGCGCCTCGTGGATCACGACCTCGAACGTGAGGTGCATCGACGGATTGTCGCTGCAGCAGTCATAGGCGTCTTGCCATTGGACGACGAGGCGCCGATCCGGCGCGGCGCCGACGACCGCGTAGCAAATGCCGAACGCTCGCGTCTTCAGGTCGGCCCAGTAGGGCGCGATCACGGCGTTGGGCCGCGATGTACTCGGCAGGTGCCCGCTCAAACCCGAGTCGGTGGTCGAAGACAGAGACAACCATCCGTTCGTCGATACGGAGAACGGTGGTTGGACCAACGAACCATAGAGCCGCACCGGGAACGGGAGCACGAGCGATGCGAGTGCAACGGTTCGATCATCGACCGAAGGAGACACGGTGATGTGATCCGGCAATGCGCAGACATCTTCGAACGACGACGCGGGGATCTCGGAACGCGCGTATCGAACGACACGAGCGACAGGCTCCGGGTTGAACAGCGGGATATGCGTGCGAGTGGCGACCGCGATCGCGAGCGCAGCGGCGCATGTTCCCACCAGACTCACGAGCACGATGGTGTCGAGACGTCGACTGCGAATGCCGCGCAGGACTTCGCGCGGATCAGAGTCTGCCGCCGACGCGAATACGATCAATGACTCGGGGCCCGCGGCGCGCATCGTGCGCGCACTTCGATCGAGCCGTCCGGCGACTGCCACCGCGGCACCGACGGGCACCACGTCCTGCTCGACGACCGACTGCACCGTGCCGTCCTTGTCGCGCTGCTCTCGTCGCGCCGAGATCGATGTCGCCCACGTCGCGCCAGCCGGATCGATCTCGACCGAGGTGCCGTCGGCGAGCGCAACGATGAACGCACCTTTCGTTTCTTGCTTCACATCGTCGTCACCTGCGGTCTGCCGGGTCATCGCGGCGGGCGTGCCATCGATCGCGGCAATCGGCGTGCTGTCTTTCACCGTGCCCGCGAGCGTTGTCCATACGACACCGCGAGATGCTCGCTCCGCTTCGGGTTCCGCGAGGAGCGCACCGATCGCGCGCGCGTCGCGACGACCGGCGAGCCACGCGATCAACACCAACACGAAACACGCGAGCGGAAACACTGCCGTCGCAATGAGCACGCCGAGCTGCTGTTCGCTCGGTCGAATCGACGTTCGCAACGCATGCGTTACCGCGCACACGAACCCCGCGACCACCGTCACGCCGATCGACAGGCCGCGACGCATCGACGCCGACCCTGCGAGACGCGTCGCACGCATGCTGACGAACTGCGGCGCACGAAGATGCGACGGACGCCACCACACTGCGTTCGCGACCGCGAGTAGCGCGGAGGCCGCCCACGCGGGCGCCGACGGCGAGTCCGCGGACACGAGCAGCACACCGATGAACAGGGCAGCGACGCAGAGCCAGGCGATGCTCTCCCACGGCCTCTCGATCGCAACGCCGTGCTCGCGTTCGGGCTCGGGCGCTTTCGGGCGTGGGTAGATCTCGAGGTGCTTCTTGCGCGCCTGCGATTCCGCATCGGGGCCCACACCGATGACTTCCGGTCGTACGGTCGACGCACGCGCCGTCGCCGCACTTCGCGGTCCGCCGTGCTGCACATCGAAACTCGATTCGATCGCGCGCCCGATCACGAACACCGGATCACCGTCGCGTACGATCGCGCCGCGTAGTTTCACGCGCACCATCGGCCCGGGGGCGAGCGACTCGACGAGCCGCGCCATCGGGGTCGCTTCGAGTTCGCTCCAATCGCCGCGCTCGGTGCGCGCGGGGACGACGCGATTCGGGATCTCGCGCTCGAGCGCTTCGATCGCGACGGTGTGACCATCCGGCAACTCGAGCGCGAACGAAGCACCGTGGGTGCGGCACTCGGGCTTCTCTTCGCCGGCGTGCAGTTCGCTCCATCCGACGAAGACTCCCTCGCGTCCGTGGCCTCGTGCGCGCGCGATGCCAGCCAGGAACACGGCCTCGGAACCGGTCGATGGAGCAGTGGCCATGCGTTCTTCTATCAGCAGTGGTTCGCGCGCACGACTGCATGCCCGGGGCAACGCTTCACCGCGAACGCGCTCCCTTCGCACGCGCGCCCACGAACGCCGCCAGATGCTCGCCCGTCACCGTCGACTTCTTCGCGACCAGATCGGCGGCCGTGCCCTCGAAGACCACTCGACCGCCGTCGTGCCCAGCGCCTGGCCCGAGATCGATGATCCAATCGGCATGCGCCATCACCGCGAGATGATGCTCG
>CBIHQZ010000615.1:0-4882 GCA_966212315.1 uncultured Myxococcales bacterium | reverse complement strand
TCGAGCCAGAGATGGCGTTCGTCTTCCGCGGCCCACAGCGAGTCGACGAGCCCCGCGGTCGCGATCACGAGCGGGAGCCACGCGGCCCACGGATGGAATCCGAGCGCGCGCGCGATCGACCACGGTACCGAGAGGAAGCACGCCGTGACGAACCACAATCCAGGCACGCTGATCGCCGCACGATAAAGCGGTCCGCGCAGGGTCGGCCGGATCAACAAGGCGAAGTGCACGAACACCGCGAGCTGCAGGTACGCGGCGAGTGGCCAGGCGGCGCCGGCGAGCCGGAAGACTCCGAGCGACGCGAGCGAGTGCACACCGAGCATCACCGCGACGAACATCGCGTACGGCCCACCGCGGAGCGTGCGTGCGAGGCCGACGGCGGTGAGCCACGCGATGCCGCTGAGCGCGGCGAAGACGAACGACGGCGGGTGTGCCAGCACTGCGCGGGAGCCTGTGGTGCGCGGAATCGTGGGTCAAGACGTCCGGCAGGCCGCGCCCGAGTCACGCTGCCGTCTTCGTGATGCCATCGCGTTCAGGTGCCGGCACTCGTCGCTCGAGCGATCGTCGCAGTGCTACCTCGCGCTCGCCGCACGCCGCGGCGGCGACACATCGCGCCCGGCAAAGAAGTCTTCCACGAGCGATGGTCGGAGATAGCCGGGCCCGAGCGACGAGCCCGATCGCACACGCGTCGAACCCTCGACCCGATAGCTCAATTGCGCGACGGCCGCGGGCTCGCCCGCGAACAGTCCGTCGCGCATCGCAGCAACGCTCACCGCGCGACCATCGATCGTCACGGGCCGGATGAACAGCGTGGCGCCATCGTCCATTCGCGAGATCGCCAATTCCACGTTGCCGTCGAGCGCGAACATCCGCTCGCCGACGCGAAACAATCGCCCCGATGCGCCCCGCACGCTTCTGACCACGTGCCCGGTCCGCACGTCCCAGAACGTCGCGTCGGACTCTCCGAGAGCCGAAATGATCTGTGCACCGTCCGCGGAGAACTCGGGTTCCGAGAGCGCCTGACCCTCGACGTCGAACCGGCGAACGAGCGCGCACGTTCTCGCGTCCCAGACGAGCAGAGCCT
Source organism: uncultured Myxococcales bacterium (assembly GCA_966212315.1). Classification (GTDB taxonomy): domain Bacteria; phylum Myxococcota_A; class Polyangia; order Polyangiales; genus CBIHQZ01. The sequence continues at coordinate 3,798 of CBIHQZ010000615.1, read as the reverse complement.
TCGGCTCCATGACCACGCCCGCCAGCATGCTTCCGTCGGGAGAGAACCGCACGGCCTGCAATTCGAGATCGCCTTGTTCTTCGCTGTTCGGATCGGGATCGATCGCGCACCTTCGCGTGCGACGAGTCGCCCTGTCCCACACGACGGCCCCGCCTGATTGCGTCGCCATCGCGAGCATCGTGCTGTCGGCCGTCCACGCGAAGGTGGCGCCAGGCGAGAAGCTGTGCCCCGAACTCAGGTCGATCCGGCCGACGCGCCGGTGCGATCCGATCTCGAAGATGTCGCTCTCGACGTGCCCGGCGCCGCGACCGATCGTCGCGGCGGGTGAACTCGATACCACCAGCAACGCGCCGTCGGGGCTGAACGAATCGATGCGGATCAGATCGGAGGGGCGGAGACGAAGCGTCGCGTGAACGGCACCGGAAACCGGATCGATCAGCTGCACGCCGTCGCGACCCGTCACGGCGAGGAGGCTGCCATCCGGCGTCCATCGGAGATTGCCGTTCACCGCGCGATCGAACGGCGTGGCAACGGCACGGCCGTCTTCGTTCCAGAGTTGCAGGCGCTGCGGGCCGGCGTCGCCGCGAAGAACGGTGCCGAGCAGTTCGCCCGAACGACGCCAATCCATTTCGAGCCAGGGCTCGTCGTCGGCGCGGCCCATCGGTTCGGAGGCGAGAACCGCACCGCTGCGCAGATCCCAGATACGAAGATGCAGGTCGGTGCCGTACACGGCGACGCGCGTGCCGTTCGGAGACACGGCGATGCCGGGCTCCGCGGTGGTCTCCGCCGGCGGCAATGGAACGAGTGCGACCGCGGATTGCGGTGCTTCGGGGACGGCCGCGGTGATCGCTGCATCCGAGTGGGTGGCGTGGGTCGTGGTCGCTCGCGTCGAAGCGATCCGCGCGGTCGGCGCTCGGTTCGCTTCGTGCGAACCCGCTGCGCAACCGGGCGCAATGCACAAGCCGAGTACGACCGCGCATCGCCATGCACTCGCCGTGTTCCGAACCGGCATCCCCCTACCGTTCATCGCGTTCTCCTGCGGTGACGTCATCACCTCGTGCACCGCGAGCCTCACGAAGGTGAGGCTGCGGATGCGTTGCCGCGGGTTCACCCGCCGGGAACCACACCACGAACTCGATCACCGTCCCTCGCCTTGCTCTGGGTGCCCGGCTTGCAGCGTGAGCACCCCTTCGACGACGACCGGCACCAATGCGAGGCGCATCGCAACGAGCAACCAGCTCGTCTCGTTGCCGCCTGTGAGGAGCGCGATGGCGATCCCGGCGATCATCGTGGCGAACGCCTCGCCCAACGCCAGCATGAGGGCGCGGAAGACCTGCTCGAACCCGAACACCTCGGGGCGGACTTTGCGGACGCGCCAGACACGGAGCGCGAAGGCCGCCACCAGCAGCGCCACGTAGACACACCAGACGCGCACACGCGCGCGGGAGTCGACGGTCGATTCGCCGTCACCCCCGGATCGGGAGCCTCCGCTGCCATGCATCCAGCGCCGGCACTCCGCCCGGAACGCATCGCGTTGCTGCGACGTGATGAGGTGCGAGGGGTACCGGATGGGTTCGAGGTCCGTGTTCGGACATTGCCCGGTCGGGCCTGCGTTGTAGGTGTTTTGCGCCTGCGCGACGGACGCCGCGAGCATCAGGACGAGCGCGGTCGCGAGGGCGAAGAGCAGCGCGCGGGGTCGCGCAACGCGCGTGACGAAGGGGTGGTGCACGAGGGGCGTCTCCAAGCGGACAAGATCTCACGCAGACGCGCTTCGTGGCGAGCCTCCCCGCGCCACGCACGATCGCCTTCCGAACGCATCGCATCCTCCCTGACGACGCGAGGGCTCGAGGCGTGTCGATGAATTCCGAGCGATCGCAGACCTCTCCCCCTCACTGTCACCGCTGACTCACGTTCCCCTCTCCGACTGGTGCCCGCGCGCGACGGCTGACCGCGAGGCACCAGCCGAAGAGGGCGCTCCCTGGAATCGCTGTGGTTCATGACGAACAAAGCGCTTGTCTCTTCGGTGCTGGGGAGAGGTTTGCGCGACGCGATGATTCGACGGCCCTTCAGGGATCGGTGTCGACGTAGCCGACGACCACCGTCGAGTGCGCGGTCCTCGCGACCGGATCGATCCGAATCGTGGTGGTGCCCGACGCCGATCCCGCGTGCGAATAGGTCGACCACGCAATGACGGCAACGGCGGGATCGACAACTCGTTCGGGAAGAACATCCTTCCGACCCTCCTGGGCGTCGATCCGACGTTCGTCTCCGATGTGGACGACGGCCTCGCGGACGGTGCGTTCACGGATCTGCTCGATCTCGGTTGCCTGCCACCGACCGGCGACGCGACGACACTCGCATCGCGGCTCTTCGCAGGCTCTCCGTTCGGGGCCATGCCCCACTGGGATGGCACCGATGCGTGGCGAGTCCGACCCGAGTGGCTCGCGAACGCGACCGACGCGACCTCGTCGACGCTGGTGTTTCCGAGCGGCTCGGTGAGTGCGAACGTCTTCGACAGCGGAGCCAACGGCACCGTGGTGTTGAACCTCCCGATGAACGCAAATGGCACGAGCTTCGAGATGCGGCTCACGATTCGCGCCGCGCGATTGCGCATGACCCTGTCCGCGGATCGCGCGAGCGCGACCGGTGGAATCCTGGGTGGCGTGCTCGATACGGAAGAACTCGTCGGCGAGGTTCGGAAGTTCGGCCGGGCGCTCGGCCTCTGTGGTTCGTCGATTCTCGACGCGTTCTCGACGCAGGTTCGACAGGCCTCCGACATCATGTCGGACGGACGGCAGGACACGACGCAGACGTGCAACGGCATCTCGATCGGGCTCGGGTTCGAGATGCAGCCGGCTCGGATCGGCGGCGTCGGAGGTGCCGTGCCCGTTTCGGCCGGGTGTCCGTAGCTACGCAGCGTGGGCGGGCGCGGCCGACGCCACGACGTTCGCCGACGCGCGCGGCGCGAACGCCATCACGCGCCCCGCCGGTCGCAGACGCCACGACACGAGCATCGCGGCGAGCAGCACCATCGGCGTCACCGCATGGGAGGCCGCGTCGTGGGACGCGAGGTGTGAGAACGACGCGCTCACCAGGTTGATCGCGAACCCCGCATAGGCCCATTCCTTCAAGCGCGGCAGGCGCGGCGCGAGGAGCACCACGACACCCGCGAGCTTCGCCGCACCGAGCAGCGTCATGAAGTACGCGGGATAGCCGAGGTGCGCGTACGCCGCCGCGGCATCCGGTTGGTGGGTGATGGCCATGGAGGTAACCGTCGCTGCTCGGTACGAGGACGGCCGGCTGCCCCGTGTACAGCGTCGGCGTCGCCACGGCACTTCCGAGTTGCCCGCCGATTGCGCCCGACGCGATGAGCGCAGCGTCGTCGACGAACGATCGGCCGATGCCGATGCTCGCGTCGAGCCGACGTGACGCCCGGTACAGCAACGACCCTGCGCGCCACGCATCGGTGAGCCCCGGTGCGACGCCGCGGCCGCGGCAGGTCGTATCGAATAGCATCAACCGGAGTCCGCCGGGTGTCGTCACGGAGACACACCGTAGCAGACCCGACATCGTGATCGTCGAACCGCTCGCGGCGGCGCTCAGACCGGTGGATGCGGCGCGAAATGGTGGCGTGTTTCGTTTTGACAGTATGCTGTCAACTCGCGCGCGAGCCCGCCGAGGGCGTCACACCATTCGAACCAACTGTTTCCCGACGTTCTTCCCCCGGAGCATTCCCAAGAACGCGTCGGGTGCCGCCTCGATCCCGTCCGCGATCGTCTCGCGATACTTCAAGGCACC
>CBIHQZ010000614.1:0-4889 GCA_966212315.1 uncultured Myxococcales bacterium | reverse complement strand
CCGCGGCGCGAGACACATTCGTGACCAATGCTCAGGCGGCAGCGGGGGTGAGGTCACGCACGCGCGCATCACGCCTCACCGCCGCGGCTCTTCTGCCGCTCGCTTGTGACGCCAACTCCGCGGCTGATAGCATCGGTGCTCAGCCTTCTTCACATCGCCACGCGGAGACTTCGGCATGAGCCTGTTCGACCGTACCGCTCGCTCCCTGGCCATCGTGCTCGGGGCCTGCTCGTTTGCCGCGGTCGTCGCGGCCACTCCCGACGTTGCTGCTGCGCCTCTCGTCGGAGGCCTCGGCGGGCCCGCCGGATACGGGTCGAACCTGCTCTACTACAACGACGACGGCAGCTCCTGCGAGGTCGACCCGTTCGGTGGAGGTGGCACGGGGCCGATCGATGTCTCCGCCGCCTTCCCGAACGGACTGACGTTCTTCGGGGCGAACTTTCGATCGCTGTGCCTCAACACGAACGGCAACATCTCGTTCGGCGACGGCGTCTCGACCTACACGCCCGAACCATTTCCAGTGGCCAACCAGCGCATGATCGCGCCGTGGTGGGGCGACGTCGACACGCGCAACGGCGGCGCGCCCGCCGCGAACGGCGTCTACTGGGACGTGCGACGCGGGCAATTCACGGCGACGTGGCACAACGTCGATTACTTCGACCAGCAGAACGACATGCGGAACGACTTCCAATTGATCCTGCGAACCTTCGACGGTTGCGGCATCGGCGATTTCGACGTCGAGTTCCGATACAACCACTGCGAATGGGTAACCGGTGATGCGTCGGGCGGAATGAACGGCCATGGCGGAACACCGGCGCAGGCCGGCTTCGACGCCGGCGATCGGGTGCACTTCTATGCGCTCCCGGGGTCCCTCTCCGAATCGGTCGCGAATCTCTGCACGACGAGCAACATCGGCGAACCGGGCGTGTGGCGCTTCCGCATCCGCGGCGGCGAACTGCCGTGCACGGGCTCGGGTCAGACGTGCAACACCGGGCAGATGGGCGCATGCGCCGACGGCATCACCACGTGCCACGCGGGGACGGCGACCTGTGATGGGCTCGCAGCGCCGTCGGCCGAGCGTTGCGACGGCGTCGACAACGACTGCAACGGCATGACCGACGAAGGCGACATGCTCTGCCCCGCCGGCACCGTCTGCGAACGCGGCTCGTGCGTTCCGCAGTGCGTCGAGGGCGGCTGCTTCGAGAACCAGACCTGCACCGCGCGCGGCGCATGCGTCGACAACACGTGCCTCTCGATGACGTGCCCGACGGGTCAGCGCTGCCTCGACGGCGCGTGCGTCGATGCGTGCCAGGGACTTCACTGCCCGCCGCCGTCAGTGTGTCGGCAGGGTGGCTGCGTCGTGCCGTGCGACGGCGTCGTGTGCGACACCGGCCAGGTCTGCGAGAACGGACGCTGTCAGGTCGGTTGCTCTTGCCGCGTGTGCCTGGACGGCTACGCGTGTTCGGACGACGGCACCTGCCAGCCGAGCGATTGCCTCGGAATGAATTGTTCACCGGGCGAAGTCTGTCAGTCGGCGCTCACGCAAGAGCCCGGGGCCAGCGCGCGCTGCGTGGATCCCTGCTTCGGCGCGGTGTGCCCGCAGTCGCAGCATTGCGAAGCCGGCCGCTGCATCGAGGGCGAGGCGCCGGACGCAGGTCCGAGCGGTGGTGACGCGAGCAGCAACGGCGACGGCAGCGCGATGAGGCGTGACGGCAGCGGGGACGGCGGCTTCGTCAATCCGAACGCGGGCTGTGCGTGCAGCGTTCCGGCGCGCGGCACCTCGCGCGATGTCGGTTATCTGTTCGCGATGGCCGCGGGCGCGATGATCATCGCGGCGCGTCGTCGACGCGAATAGCGCGCAGAACGGCCTGTCGGAGCGGTTGATCCGCTTCGGCGGGCGATTCGACTTTCGTAGGTTGGAAGCGCGCGGCCGGCTGATTCGCAGCCGCGCGAGGGGGACGGAGTTACTTCTTGCGCGCGTCGAGCGACACGTAATTGCGCTCGGTCGAGCCGGTGTAGATCTGGCGCGGGCGACCGATCTTGGTGCCCGGGTCGTTCATCATCTCGTTCCAATGCGCGATCCAGCCGGGCAGACGCCCGAGCGCGAAGAGCACGGTGAACATGTTCGTCGGGAAGCCCATCGCGCGATAGATGATGCCCGAGTAGAAGTCGACGTTCGGGTACAGCTTGCGCTCGATGAAGTACGAGTCGCTGAGCGCGGCTTCTTCGAGGCGCTTCGCGATGTCGAGCAGCGGATCGTTGATCCCGAGCTTCGTGAGCACGCTGTCGGCCGTCTTCTTGATGATCTTCGCGCGCGGGTCGAAGTTCTTGTAGACGCGGTGTCCGAAGCCCATGAGACGGAAGCCCGAGTTCTTGTCCTTGGCCTTCTCGACGACCTTCTTCACGTCGTCGCCGCTGTCACGAATGCCCTCGAGCATCTCGATGACTTCCTGGTTCGCGCCGCCGTGGAGCGGGCCCCAGAGCGCGCAGATGCCGGCGGAAATCGCGGCGAACAGGTTGGTCTTCGAGCTGCCCGCGAGACGCACCGTCGACGTCGAGCAGTTCTGTTCGTGATCGGCGTGCAGGATGAGCAGCACGTTCATCGCGCGCTCGATCTCGGGGTCGATCTCGTAGGGCTCCGCGGGAACGCTGAACATCATGTTCAAGTAGTTCGCGCAGTACTTCAGCGAGTTCTTCGGATAGACGAACGGCTGACCGATCGACTTCTTGTATGCGAACGCCGCGATGGTGCGGACCTTCGAGATGAGGCGCGCGATCGTGATGTCGTGCAGGTCCTTGTTGTCGACGTCGATCGCGTCCGGGTAGTACGCGCTCAACGAACAGACCATTGCCGAGAGCACCGCCATCGGGTGCGCGGTCATCGGGTAGCCGTCGAAGAACCGCTTCATCTCCTCGTGGATCATCGAGTGACGCGTGAGCAGGTCCGAGAAGTTCGCGAGCTGCTGCTCGTTGGGAAGCTCACCGTAGATCAGCAGGTACGAGGTCTCGACGAAGGTCGACTTCTCGGCGAGCTGTTCGATCGGGTAGCCGCGGTAACGGAGGATGCCCTTTTCGCCGTCGAGGAACGTGATCGCGCTCTTCGTGGACGCGGTGTTCATGAACGCCGGATCGAGAACGACCGCGCCCGTCTTGGCGCGCAGGTTCGAGATATCGATCCCGCGTTCCTGCTCGGTCCCGACGATAACCGGGCAATCGAGCTTCGCGCCGTCTTTGAACTTGATCTCTACTGTCTCGCTCAAGGTCTGCCTCCGATGGGTGCGGGAGCATATCCCGCGATCGCATGATCCGCGCACGCGAAATTGTTTCGCGTGCGCCCTGGAACACACCGTCCCGTGGCGTTTCGCGCTATGGCAAACGCGTCGCCACCATGAGCAACGCCACCACCGAAATCGACGACACGATCGTTCCGCCGCGCCACCTCACCAACGTTCGTTACGAGATCCGCGGCCCGCTCGCGCGACGCGCGCTGGAGATGGAGCGGGCCGGACGCGAGGTCATCAAGCTGAACATCGGCAACCCCGCTGCGTTCGGATTCCGCACGCCCGAGAGCATGCGACGCGCCGTGGTCGAGAACCTCGCCGACTCCGAGGGGTACTGCCACCAGAAGGGGATCTTTCCCGCGCGCGAAGCGGTGGTGATGGAGAACCAGAACAAGGGCGTGCACGGCGTCACCGTGGACGACGTGTTCATGGGGAACGGCGTGTCCGAACTCATTCTCATGAGCATGGAAGCGCTGCTCGAGCCCGGCGACGAAGTGCTCCTCCCCGCGCCGGACTATCCGCTCTGGACCGCGGCCGTCGTGATCACCGGTGCGAAGCCGGTCTACTACCACTGCCGTCCCGATCATGGATTCGCGCCCGATCCGGAAGAGATCGCGAAGCTCGTGTCGCCGCGTACGCGCGCGCTCGTGATGATCAATCCGAACAACCCGACCGGCGCGGTGTACCCGCGCGCGATCGTGGAAGCGTTGGTGCGCATCGCCGAAGCGAACCGTCTCGTGCTCTTCAGCGACGAGATCTACGACCAGATTCTCTACGACGGCGCCGAACACGTGCCGGTCGCGACGCTCTGCCACGACACGCTGTGCGCGACGTTCGGCGGGCTCTCGAAGGTGTACCGCGCCTGCGGGTTCCGCGTGGGATGGCTCACGTTCAGCGGGCGCAAGTCGCACGCGACGCAGTATCTGCAAGCGATCGAGTTGCTCGCGTCGTTGCGTTTGTGCAGCAACGTGCCGGGGCAATGGGCCATCCAGACCGCTCTCGGCGGCTACCAGAGCATCAACGACCTGGTGGGCGACGGCGGCCGGCTGCGGCGCCAGCGTGACCTGGCCTATGAACTGATCACCGCCATTCCAGGCGTGAGCTGCGTCAAGCCCAGCGCTGCGCTCTACATGTTCCCCAAGCTCGATCCGAAGATCTATCCCATCGAGGACGACCGGCAGTTCTTTCTCGAACTGCTGAGAGAAACCAAGGTCATGCTGGTGCAGGGCACGGGCTTCAACTGGGCGACGCCGGACCACTTCCGCATCGTGTTCCTGCCTCATGAGGACGACCTGCGCGAAGCGATCCACCGCATTGCCAAATTCCTGGAGCTGTACCGCCTGCGCAGCAAGACCGACTGATACGAACCCTCAACGCGAATCTCCAATGAAACCCATTCAAGTAGGCCTGCTCGGCGCAGGCACGGTCGGTAGCGGCACCTTCAAGGTGCTGCTGCGCAATCAGGAAGAAATCAAGCGACGTGCGGGCCGGGGCATCGAGATCACGATGGTGGCCGACCTCGACCAGGCGCGTGCGCGCGAAGTGGCGGGCGAGGGCGTGCAGGTCGTCGCCGATGCGCGCGCCATCATTGCCAACCCGGACATCGAC
>CBIHQZ010000613.1:0-4896 GCA_966212315.1 uncultured Myxococcales bacterium | reverse complement strand
TCGGTAGATCGAGATCGATGTCGGGCCACTCGCCGCGCTCTTCCGAGAGAAAGCGCTCGAAGAGCAACTCCATCCCCACCGGGTCGACCGCGGTGATGCCGAGTGCGTAACAGACCGCGCTGTTCGCTGCGGAGCCGCGCCCCTGCGTCATGATCCCGCGCTCGCGACAGAAGCGAACGATGTCCCACACGATGAGGAAGTAGCCGGCGAGTTCGAGCTTCGCGATGAGCGCGAGTTCGCGCGCGATCTGCGCGAACGCTTTCGCGTTCACCGGTCGATAGCGCTCGCGGGCGCCGAGATGCACGAGATGCTGCAGATAGCTGAACGGAGACTCGCCCTCGGGAAGCGGGTACTCGGGGAAGCGGTATCCGAGTGACTCGAGGGTGAACTCGCACGACTCGGCGAGTGCGCGCGCGTTGTCGATCAGCGCGGGCGTGTCGCGAAAGAGTTCCGCCATCTCGTGCGGCGGCTTGAGATAGCGCTCGGCGTTCGCATCGAGGATGCGCCCTGCGGCTTCGAGCGTGGTGTGCGCGCGCGTGACGGTGAGTACGTCGGCGAGCGGTGATTGCTCGCGGAACGCGTATCGCACGTCGTTGCTCGCGATGGCGGGAATCGCGAGGCTCTCGGCGAGGTGGGCGAGTCGCGCCATGGTGACGGATTCGCCGCGCACGAAATGCCTCCCCTGCTCCACGGCGCAGTGCGAGCGACCGAAGACACTCACGATCGCGCGCGCCCATGCGAGTGCCGGTGATTGCCCGCGCGGGATGTGCGTGAGCGGCGAGTCGTGCGCGAGCAGAAGCACCGAGAGCCCTTCTTTATGCTCCGCGAGTTCGTCGAGCGACACGGTGATCCCGAGCGTGCGCGCGTGCTCTTTCGAGACGCGCAGTTTCGCGTTGGTGATCAGCCGGCAGAGGTTCTTGTAGCCCGCGCGATTGCGAACATGGATGCCAAGATGCCCGCGCACACCGCTCGCTTCGACGGCGAGCACTGCCCCGACGATCGCGTGCAGTCCGCGCGCGCGAGCGGCTTTGTAGAATCGCGGCGCACCGTAGACGCCGTCGTGATCGAGCAGCGCCACCGAGCGGTAGCCGAGATCCGCGGCACGATCGACCAGGTCCTCCGGCGGGGATGCCGCGCGCAGGAAGCTGAAGGCGCTCGTTGCGTGGAGTTCGACGTCCATGCGGACGCACTGAACATACGAACAGTATCACTCGGCGGGCAATGATTCGTGCGAGGCCGCGCTTCCCAGCAGCCTCCGCCGCACGAACGCGCGGTCAGAAAGCTCCCCGGCAGCTTTTTCGACGCCCAAGCGTGCACCGAAAAGCTCCCCTGGAGCTTCCGGCACTCGTCGAACGCGACGCAGAAGCTCCCTGGGAGCCCTCGGTCACGATTTTTCGGCCACCGGAAGCTCCCTGGGAGCCCCGGGATCGCGAAAAACGCGGTTCAAAAGCTCCCCGGGAGCCCGGAACATCCCTTCTGGCCCACCCAAGGCTCCCCGGGAGCCTCCGAGGAACGGATTCGTTCAGGTTTCCGTCAGCGAATGATCGCGCCGAGCCCGTCGGAGTACAGCGCGTCGACTTCCAATTCGACACCGATCGACTCGAACGCAACGCGCTGACCACGCTCGAATTCCTCGAGTACCCAGCGCTTGCCGTCGCGGCGGTATCGATCCACGCGACGCGCCCGCTGCGAGACGAGCACGTACTCGCGCAACGAGCGCAGCCGTCGATAGTCGGCAAACTTGTCGCCGCGATCCGACGCCGTCGTCGAATCCGAGAGCACCTCGACGATCAACACGGGATTCACGATCGCGTCGGCGTCCTCATCGTCCCGTTCGATCGCGCCGCACACCACCTGGAGATCCGGGTACGTCGCGCGATCCGCCGCGCGAATGCGTACCCGAACGTCCGATGAAAGCACGACACACGGTTTGCCCTCGAGCGAGCGTCCAATCAGCATCGTGAGTCGCGCGATGAGGCGACCGTGTTCGACGGAGCCACCGGCCATCGCGACGATCTCACCGGAGACGAACTCGTGACGCGTCTCGCTCGAGTGTTCTCGGTCGAGGTACTCCGCGTAGGAAAAGCGTTGTGCGACTGCGAGGCCCATCGACGCCACCGTAGCACGGACGAAAACGCGCCCTGCGCATCGACCCAACGCATCAGGTACCGCGCGATGCGATCAGCCACCGCGCCGACGGAGTTCCGCTTCGAGTTCGGCAATGCGACGGTCCGACTCGACACGCGCGTGTTCGAGTTCCGTCAGCACCAACCGCTCGCCCGCGGCGTCCTCCGCGAGACGCAACCCGACCGGCGCCTTCGGGATCGGCCGCACGACCCAGTGCCAGCCGAGCACGAGACACGGCGTCGCATCACCTTCGACGACCCGCTCCACGAGATCTTCGTCGATGCGATCCCACACGCGCAGACGCTCGCCCTCACGCGCATCCGGCGCGAACCGAACCAACTCACGCACGCCGAGTGCACGGTAGTTCGCGAACCGGCGCTCCCACGTCGCTTCATCGCCGGGGCTGTCGAACTCGACACAGAGTTCCGGTGCGCCGCGCTCCCACACCTTCCAGCTCGGAATCAGATCGCTCGAGAGGTCGCCCATCTTCACGAACGTGTCAGGCGCGAGGCACCGACGCGGGTTGCTCGCGTCGAAGTACACGAACTGATCCGACTGCACCTTCGCGCGCCCCCGCAACACGAAGTCGAGCAACAGATAGAGGAATGTCCGCAGGGACAGATGAATGGTCGTCTCCGGCACGCATTCCTCCACGGGAAAGTGCAGCGGCTTCGGATCGACTCGATGCGGGAGCTTGCGCGCCGCGTCGGAGAACGCGTCGGTCATCGCGAACGAAGGTAGCACGCGCGTTTTCGTGATCGAGTGGCTGATCATGGCTGCGTCGCGATGATGAGCACGCGCAATGCCGCCACAGCGGGTCGCAGGTTGTCGCGGAGTTGCAGCGGTCGAGTGGCGGATCCGCCATGGCGGAGGGTGGCGGATCGATGAGCCGTCGATGCGCTCGTCATCAACGCGAGAGCAATGGTGTCTCGTGCGAGCGCAGACGCCGACCCGCGGTTGCGCGCTCACGCGTGAATTCGGCTTTGTTCCAGCCGCCCGCCGCGTGGAGATGCCGCGCGAGGAGAATGCAAACCCACATGCGGAACGGTCGCCATTGCTCGGCCATCCGTTCGAACGTCGCGACCGACGGGACATCGATTCCGTAGGCGGCAGCGACACCGTGAAGTACGCGCGGCTCCGTCATTGGAAGTGCGTCTCGAATTGCCGCGCCGCGGAACAGAATGTGACTCGCGGTCCACGGACCGACGCCGCGAAGTTTCTGCAGCGCCGCCAGCGCGTGGTCGGCCGGCACCGCACGAAGACGATTCGCATCCAGCACGCCATCGATCGCCGCGCGCGCCACACCGTGCAGACGAAGGATCTTCTCGGGCGAGATTCCCTCGAATGACTCGATCGCAAGCAGTTCACGCGGCGACGGAAACACGTGATGAACGCGTCCGCGCACTTCGACGGCGCCGCCGTGCCTCGCCGCCATCTCCATCTTCAGCTTCGCCGCGACGCGCATCGGCATGCGCGGGGAGATCACGCCCCACACGGCCGCGTCGTACGGCGACGGTTTCGCCGCGGTGAAGAAGCCCGGGAACTCGGCCTGCAGACGACCCACCACCGGATCGCGACGCCCGATCGCGAGCCACTCGTCACCGTCCGCGTCGAGACCGAGCATCCGACTCACTTGCGCGCGCACGGCCTGTTCGTCATCGGTCCCGACGTACTCGACGATGAGCGTGTTCGCTTGTTCGCGCAGTGCGACTCCCACCGCCTCGAACGTACGGTCGAGTCGGAACACGAGGGTGAGATGGTCGGTCGCCGCCGCGGCCATGCCGCTGCCCGGCGTGAACCCCGCGTAGAACGCGGCTGCCGCCGAGAGCCTGAAACCAGGGTGTTTGTGGATGGTGAACGTCTTCATGCCAGCACCGTAAAACGGCCCATTGACAACATTGTGTCAGTGAATCACCTCCGCGCCCCCGTACTGACTCGGCCACTCCCCCGCCCTCTCAGAACCCGAACGGCGCCGCCATCGAGCGACGCTCGCGACTCACCAGGGGCGGCCCCGCGGAACTTTCAAAGCACCGCGTGACTCCTCGTACTCGACGGTGTGCTCGACGCACTCGACACCGAAACGCACCGCAGTGCGCATGCAACCGGCGGCACGGCAACGCGACGTCCCCGGCGCCAGTCGCGAGAGGAGATCCGCGCGCGCCTTCCGGTAGATCATCACCTCGCGCAGGTCCTGAAAGGGCATCTCCAGCCATTGGGCGACGTCGCTCGGCGGCACCGGTTGCAGTTCGAACAGACCGCGACCCGCGAGCGCACGGCCCTGCCACAACATCCCGCAGACGCAGCAGCGATACAGCGCAACGTTGAGAGGCTCATGCACAGCGAGTCGCTCGAGGGACTGGCGAATCGCGCCCCCGTGGAACTCGAGTTCCTCGAGTGCGTCGAACGTCAGTGGGGTCGAGCGGTGCCGTGCGCACGAACACGAATCACGGCGCGACGGCCCTCGATGTTCGACTGCCGCGGGGGGCTCGCCACGCAACTGGCGCCGGTAGTCATCCGTACGCGCGCTCGAAGCGTCGAGCAGTTCGCCGATCGAGTTCGCGATCCAGTACATCGCATCAGGGTCGTGCTGGAACGCGATGACTTGTCCGTGCTGGCCGGCGGCGGTTGGAGCGTCATCGTAGTAGACGACGGTCGAACCGTTGTCGGCAATCGGCAGCCACTTCGGGTGTCGAAACGCCAACTGGATTCGCGGATCCGGCGCGACGCGTTTCGCCCGGAAGAAAAATGGCGCGCGGGGGGCCTTCATGG
>CBIHQZ010000612.1:0-4902 GCA_966212315.1 uncultured Myxococcales bacterium | reverse complement strand
CTCGACCGTCGCGATGATCCGTTCGTAGAGGTCCACGCTCGGCGCCGCGCCGCCGAACCGCACCCGTTCGACTGCGCGCGACACGTCTCGAAGCGGCTTTCGCAGTGCCGCATCGCGACAGGCACGGACGTAGTCGCCGCTCGTCGAACTCGGGTCGATGCGGATCGCCCCCGTCTCGTCGAGTCGTCGCACCAATGCGCCGTGCAACGCGAACACTGCGGGACCGTACTCGCCGCGTGTCGCCGCATCGCGCGCGCGAGAGAGAAGTTCGAGACTCGTTCCCGGCTCGATCACGGGAACGCTCGCGCCCGCGTTCGCCGAGACCTCGTCACGCACGAAAGCCGCTCGTTCGCGCCGGGCATGCGCCGCGCTCCGCAGGATCCACCCGATCAAGGCGGCGGCGAGCGCGAAGAGCAACACGATGACCGCGACTCGAGCGGCCGATTCGATGCCGGCCGTGTTTCCCGCGCAGCCTCGTGGCACGGCCTCGCGCGCCAATGCATCGCATCGTTGCGCGAACTCGGGGCACGCACTGCGCGCATCCACGTAGCCGCATTGCCCACGTTGTTCGGGAGAGAGAATCCGCGGCGGATCGTGGCACCACCCGAACCCTGGTTCCGCGAGCACATGCCGAACGCGCGCCGATGGAAGCTCTTGCGCGAACGCGAGCGAGTGGCCGGTGAGCAAAGCGAACGCGAGAACGACGATGGCACCGCGCTTCATCCGCCGTCGCCTCCGAGCGACGCACTCAAGCGTTGAAAGCGCCGCTGCACATCCCACCCTTCGCATTGCGTGCGCAGATCGACGTACGCGAGATACCGCATCATCGCGATCACCGGCACGCTCGCCCAGAAGCCCGCCAACGCGTAGGGGCTGATGCCCGCGGTGCCGAGTGACTCGGTCGGCGCATGCAGGTCGAACAGCAGTCCCACCGTTCGACGCAGCGCCGCATCCGCGAGCAGCACCATCCCGACACGCACTGCGACGAACAGCAGCGCGCTTCGCATCGCGCGCCCGCTCGCCGTCGCGACCACGCGACCCGCGCGCGAGAACACCCCGCGATTCGCACGTTCCAGAAGCACCACCTCGCTCACGAACAGTTGCGATGGCGCCACGAACAGCCACGGCACCAGCAGCGCGAGCGCGCTCGCAGCCTGCAGCACCATGCTCACACTGCGATACCAGGCGTAACGCACTGCACGCTGCGCGAAGACCCTTCCCGCTTCGCGCGGCGACGCGTCGCGATGCATCGCCACGGCGCCCGCCAGCGTCGTGAACGGACCTTCGGCGAATCCGCCCCATGCGAGCGCGACCAGCCAGACCACCAGCGCCTCGAGGCCCGCGATGTAGCGCATCGCCAGCGTCGCCAGCAGACCCGGCACGCAGGTGACGAGCGCAATCTGCGCGAACGCTCGCGCGTGGAGCACGAGCGCGCGCAAACCGAGATCGGCGCTCTCGAGCACGCCGCGAACTCGCAGTGCGAACCGTGCGTCGGGTGCGGCGCTCACGGCGACTCCGAACTGGAAGCACGCCCCGCGAAACGGAGATAGACCGCGACCAGCGTCGCCGTCAGCGCGCCCGCACTCCACTTCACCGGCATCGGAATCGACGAACCCGACCAGAGCCCTTCGATCAACGCTGCGACGAGAAGCATTCCCGCCGCGCCGAGTACCAGCGCGAGAATGTCGCTCCCGGCGGCGCGCAACGAACCGAGCCGCGTCTGACCACGCGCGTTCACGAGCGCATCACCCATCCGCAGTCCGGCGGCGCCGGCGATGACGATGGCGGTCAGTTCGAACGGCGCGTGCCCGACGATGAACGACGCGATGTTGCGGCCATAGCCGACGTGCACCACGTAGCCGAGCACGGTGCCGATGGTGAGTCCGTTGTAGAGCAGGAAGAACGCCGAACCGAGACCGAAGAAGATGCCGGTGGCAAAGCAGCGGAACGCGATGCCCACGTTGTTGTAGACGTAGAAACCCGTCATCAACGCGCCTTCGCCCGAGCCGCGGCCGGCGGAGAATCCGCGGCTGTACCCCTCGGCCGCCTGCTGCAGTGCGGAGGCAGGAAGGATTCGCTCGGCGAAGCCTGCCGAGAGCAATGCGCCGACCAGACCCGCGAGCAGCGGGACCGCGAAGAGCAACGCGGCGAGCGCCACGTAGCGGGCGTGTTTGCGAAGCGTCACGGGAAAGGCGAACGCGATGAAGTGCAACACGCGCGTGAATCGCCAAGGCGGCGCGGCGTAGAGGGTGGAGTGCGCGCGTGCCGCGAGTTGTTCGAGAAACGCGACGAGTTCGCCCGAGAAATGCCGGCTGCGAGCACGCGCGAGATCGCCGGCCAGCGCGCGGTACAACGACGCGACGCGCGCGATGTCGTCGCCACTCAACTTCGCCACGCGGCGTCCTTGTGCACGTACGAGAAGCGCGTCGAGTTCGGCCCACGCTGCGTTGTGCGCGGCGATGAATTCGTCCTGGGTCATGAAGACTTCGACGCCCCCGCGCGCAATGGAAGCGTCGAGGATGCATTCGCGCGGAGATAGAGCAGCGCGAGCAGGCGCACCGGATCCGTGTGCGACGCACCGTGCTTGCGACCGAGAGGTCCGGCGATCGGCGTCGCGAGCGCAATCGCGAGGGGAGCACCGAGCGACGGCGCGCGACGGAGGAACATCTCGATCGCGCGGAGTTCGTCGACATCGAGCGTTACGTGTGCGGGCAGATGTGCCGACTCTTCAGGCGTCGCCGGGAAGATGTAGATCGGCACCGCGACCTTTGCGCGGTCTTCGACGACGACTATGGTCCCAGCGACCAGATCGCCCAGCCGCCGGAACTTCGCGTCGAGCAACATCGTGACGACACCGGCGGCGTAACCGAACGGAAGAATGTCGGCTGCACGCAGAAGGTTTCGCAACACCGCATCGGCGAAGGTGATCGGTTCGCCGCCCGCTTCGAGAACGCGCAACCCGAGCAGTCGCTTCCCCGGTGTCTGCCCGTTCGCGATCGCCTCGAACAACGTGAAGTAGCCCCATTGCGCGGCGAACAAACCGACCAGGAAAATGCCGGTGGTGGCCTTGTCGATGCCCTCGGGCGATTGCATCACGGAGGCGAACGGCGCCGACGCGATCATCAGCCCGATCATCGCGGCGAAGAGAAGCAGCGCAATGAGGAGCAGATCGATGAGATGCGCGATGCCTCGTTGCATCGGCCCCGCGAGGCGATGACGAAAACGGATCTGCTCGGGCGCTTCGATGGCGACGACCGTGTCGATCGGCTCTTCCGTCGCGGCGCTGGTCCCGACTGCGCGCACCATCGAGCGTCCCTCCCGAACGATCAGCGAATCACCTCGACGCGCGCGGTCCGGCGTGCCCGGTCGCGAGCAGCGCCTCGGCGCGATGTGCACGACGCCAGCGACGCCCCCGTTCGGCAACCACGATGCTTCGCAGTTCGTCGTACGCGTGATCCAGCGTGTCGTTCACGATGAGATAGTCGAACACCGGGTAGTGCTCGATTTCCGCAGCCGCCTTGCGCATCCGCTTCGCGATCACTTCGTCGGTATCGGTCCCACGCGCACGCAGACGGCGCTCGAGTTCGACCATCGACGGCGGAAGGATGAACACGCCCACGATGTCGCCCGTGCGCGCGCGAATCTGCCGCGCACCCTGATAGTCCACATCGAACACGATGCCGCCGGACGTCCCGCGCGCGGCTTCGACGGGCTCGCGCGAGGTGCCGTAGAAGTTGCCGTGCACCTCGGCCCACTCGAGAAAGAGATCGCGCTCGATCATCTCGTTGAATCGCGCCGGCTCGATGAAGTGATAGTGCTGCCCGTCGACCTCGCCGATGCGGGCAGCGCGCGTCGTGTACGAGACCGACAGCGCGAACTCGGGGAACTCTTGGAGCAGCTTCTTCGCGAGCGTGCTCTTGCCCGTTCCGGACGGTCCCACGAGCGTGAGGAGGAGGAAATCGTCCGAGCGAGTCACGGTGCCGGGAGGCTATCACCCGCACTCAACGCGCGGACGACCATTCGATCACTCCACGTTCTGGACCTGCTCGCGCATCTTCTCGATCTCGGCCTTCATCTCCACGACTCGCTGCGCGATGTCCGCCTCGTTGGCCTTCGAACCGAGCGTGTTGATCTCGCGCCCCATCTCTTGGAGCAGGAACTCGAGGCGTCGTCCCACCGGTTCCTTCGACACGATGAGTTGGGCGAACTGCGCGATGTGACTCTCGAGTCGCGTGAGTTCTTCCGTGACGTCGGCGTGGTCGGCGAAGAGCGCGACCTCCTGCTCGAGACGCGACGGATCGAGCGTCACGTCCTGGCCTTCGAGAAGCCGCGCGAGACGATCTTTCAAGCGCTTGCGATACCGCTGCGGAAGCTCGGGCGCGCGGCGCGCGACGTCGTCGGTGTGTTTTCGCAGCGCATCGACGCGGCGCGAAAGATCGACGGATAGATGGTTCCCCTCGGTCTCGCGCATCTTGTCGAGCGCAGCGATCGAGCCGTCGAGCGCGCGCGTGATGGCGGCTTTCACACCGTCGGAATCCGCTTCGAACGCGGAGACGAACAAGTCGGGGATGGTGCCGAGCACTGCAATGGGCACGGGCTCGGTCAGACCGAGTTCGCGACGAACATCGTCGAGCGCGCGGTACATGTCCGCTGCGCGCTTCTTGTCGATCACCACGCTGGCGGTCGCACCGTCGAAGCGAGCGGTGATCTCGACGCGGCCCCGCGAGAGCTTCGCGCGCGCGTGTTGCTCGAGAAACGTGCAGTACTCGGCGAGTTCGCGCGGCATGTAGTTTTCGTCATGCTTGGCCAGCACGGTGTCGGCGACGAAGGTGCCGTCCGGCTGCATCTTGCCTTCGGTGACCACGCCCTGCCCCTCGCGGAACAGGTCCGGCAGGATGCCGT
>CBIHQZ010000611.1:0-4911 GCA_966212315.1 uncultured Myxococcales bacterium | reverse complement strand
CCGACCTTGCGAAGGACGGGTAATTCGGACAGCAGATCCTGGGTGTACACGTCGGGCGCGAGGGGATGCGGATCACCGCCGCGCATCATGAGCGTGCCGCCGGTATGAACGAGAAGAAGTCGCACGCGCGCGAGGGTAGTGCATCGCGTTGCGCGCGCGAAGGCGCGATGCGCGGAGGGAGCCCGCTTCAGTCCGCGACGGTCCGGCGGGCGAAGACCGCGTTGTACACCGCGAGCAGAATGATCGCGCCAGCGGCCGCCATCGCGAGCGCGCCGCCGCTGCGGATCGAAGGGTACAAACCAGCGACGCGTCCGCCGTATCCGCCCATCAGTGCGCCGACGACCGCGAGCGCCATCATGCCGGCCACGGCGCGAGGACGTCGTGCGCTCGGGCTCAAGAGTCCGGCGAGTCCGCCGACCAACATTCCGAATGCGATCCAGAGCACGACCACCATCGTCGAGTTCGAGGTGCAGCGCGCGTGCCGCCGAGGGTGTCCGTTCGTGCACACCCAGCCCCTTGGCCCGGCGCGTGAACGTCCTCGCGGCACCGATGGGAACCCCTATGCGCGAGATGGTGCGATCGGTCGGAGAAGGCGCGGGAACGGCGACGGCCGTGGTGGCGCTCTATCTCATGCTCGAAGAGTTTCTCAAACGCGAGCACGTGCTCTCGCTGAGAAACCTCGGGTTCAACAACATGGTCGTGCTCGCGGTGATCTGGGTGGTCGTGGCGACGACGCGAACATGGCGCTCGTACGCGGAATAGATCCGCGCGCTCACTTCACCCGACCGATCCGCCCCACGCGCGGTACGACACGAACACTGCGTCGCCGGTGGCCGGGCGGTACATCGGCCCGTAGAACACGATGGCGTGTGCGCCCGGGTCGTAGTCGAAACCGTTGACTCGCGACCGCGGAACGTCCGCATTGCGCAAGCGAACACGAATGGTGCTGGTGATGGGCGACCGCGTGAGCACGTACTCGCTGGCTCCTCCGGCGACGACGTCGACGATGCGCGAGAACGCGGCCGAGACTTCATCGTCGGTTGCGGTTCCGATGGGGATCGATGCGCCTCCGTTCGCTTCGATCACGCAGCGCGGAATGTCGCGAACGTCGTTGAAGCCGCACGAGCGTGATTCGTAACGCGGCACCATGCCGTACGTGAGAATCCCGTTGCGCTGGAAGTACGCGACGATGTTGTTCAGCGTGTTGATGTTGTAGTTCGCGCCGCCCCACGGAAGGTTCGCCTGCGGATCGTTGCCGCCGCGGAAGTAGTCGATCCAGTCGTTGGCATCGAGGGCGCTCGCCTCGGTCGGTTCGTCGGTCACGAAGAACGCGATGACGCGACCCCCGCTGAGTCGGCGTTCGGCATTCGGCTCGCCTGCCATCGTGCGTTGCATGAGTGCGTTGTGCGCGATGATCGCGGCACCCACGGGTGACTCCATCGTCCGACTGATCACATACGGGGTTTGTGTCTCGAGCGGCGACGTCGGGCACGCTCTGCTCGTGACCTGCTCGCACATGTCCGTCGCGCCGTTCGGATCGCTGCCGTCGACCCAACGCATCCCCGGATGATCGAGATCGACCGCACCCGATCCCGCTTGGAATACGCCGGCGCGGAAGTTCACGTTCGCCGCACGGAGCCGGTCGAAGAACTGCGCCGCGACGCGACCGATCTTCTCTTGCTGCACGTCCATGGATCCCGACGTGTCGACCGTCCAGATGAAGTCGACGGGAGGTCGCGGATTCGCGGTGAAGGGCTTGCAAACCACGTCCGTCACGCGATCGCTTTCGGCGATGGCGGTCGTGTTGGTGAGATCGCCGGCCCGGATCGCAGTGACGGTTGCGGCGTTCTCGAAGTCGGCCCGCGGTGCGATCGATACGAGCGCGACCGTTCGTGACCCGTGAGTCTGCGTGGCAGTGCGAAGAATGGTGGTGACATCCACGAGGAACTCATCGGACGGCCCCGCGTCCACGAGCCGCGCGGGAGCGGGGGCGCCGACGAGTGGCTGAACGAGCTGATCGCGCAGCGCACTCGCGCTCGTGCCCGCGTGAACGATTCGATACGTCGAGGTGACCGCGGGTTGCAGGTCGTGCGTCGTGAGCGCGCGTCCGAGCAGAACCGGCGTCACGCCGCCGCCGAGTGCGGTGACGATCGCACTCTCGACGCGTGAAGCTTCGGCGCGCACGTCGCCGCTCGGCGCGAGCGAGAACACCGCGCCCGACACCTTCGCAACGGCATCGTCGAGCAGATCCGCTCCGGCATTCGTGCCCGTCACCGACGCGGGAACACCCCATTCGGACGAGTACGCGAGTTGTGCTCCCGAGGTCGGAAGCTCGATCGAGCGAATCGGCGCGAGTCCGTCGGTGCGGCACACCATCGCGCCCGACATCGCATCCGAATGTCCATCGCCGTCCGTGTCCCCGAGGCGTGGATCGGTCTCTCCGAGATTCGGATCGATCGTGCCATCGGTGTTCGGGTCTTCGTCGTGATCGCCGATCGTGTCGCCGTCCGTATCAGGCGAACGCGGATCGAGGCCGCGACACGTCTCGCCCGTCATGCAGTCCGCATCGGTCGCGCAACGTACCGGCGGCCTACGTTGCGGAACAGAAGTGCCGACACAGATCGCCGGATACGCGACTTCACGATCGTCGCGAATACCGTCGCCGTCGGTGTCGGATGCATTCGGGTTCGTGCCCAGCGCGCATTCCTGCGCGTCGTCGAGGCCGTCACCGTCGTGGTCCACGCCGACGACGCAGCTCGGTACGTCGGTCGCGACCGCATCGCTCTCCGCTGCATCGGTGCCGACGATCGCGTCCATCTCCGTGTGATCGGGGAATCCCCGCGCCGGCGTCGAACACGCAGCGACAAGCCACAGCGCACTCGGCAACGCGATTCGAAGCCCGACGCGCGATAGGCCGCTTCGCCGTATGTTTTCGTGACTGATCGCGATGACACATGGTGCACGAACATTCACGTCATTCGTCGATTGTGGTGCGAGTGATATATATTTCATGAATCGATCACGGTGGTGGCATCCAGTCTGGCACGCGGACTCGGGGGAACAAGGACGCGCACGCCAGAAGCATTGGTCGAATGCGCCAAAATGCGCGCATATCCTCCCTCTTCTACGCGGGACCACGCGCGTTCGTACACGTGGGAATCCGACGCCGTACATCGTACGCGCAGCGCCATGCTCGACCGGAAGGACTCGTCTCAAACATGCAAGGTTGCATTTGACATGTGAGATGAACGCGGCCAATCAAAGCGCACTCCGAGTGCAGCGTCTTCGTTCAGACGTGGTGCCGATCAACGAGTTCGCAAGAGAGGTTCGAGCATGGTCCGGTCTCTTCCATGGGCACTCACGCCCCTGATGTTGTCCTGCATGGTCACGTGGTCCGTCGGCTGTACGGGCGGGCCCGCGGCGTTCGACGTGGTGCCGATCGACGGGGCAGCCGACAGCGCCACGGACACGGCGTCGCCCGACGTCGCATCCGACGCACCTCGCGATGCAACGCCCGACGCCGCCCGAGCCGATGCGGCGACCGACGTGGCGACCGCCGAGTGCACTCGCGACGAAGATTGCGACAATCACGTGTTCTGCGACGGCGTCGAGCGATGCGCCGCCAACCACTGCACCGCCGGCACCGATCCCTGCGACGACGGGCACAGCTGCACGCGCGACAGCTGCAACGAGACCACCCGCCTCTGCATCGCGCTCCCCGACGATTCGCGATGCAGCGACGACGATGCGTGCAACGGCGCCGAGCGCTGCGCTCCGTCGGACCACGACGCGATCCCTGCGACCGGATGTGTGCCGCCGACGACCACGCTGCTCGACTGCGACGACTCGAACACGTGCACCACCGATCTGTGTGACCGCGCGATGGGCTGCGTTCACGCGCCGCGCGACACGGATGGCGACATGCACATCGATCGCCGCTGCACCGTCACGGGTCAACCCGGCGACATGCCCGGCGATGACTGCAACGACTCGGATGCCAACGTGCACCCGGGCGCCGCAGAGGTCTGCAGCGACGGGATCGACAACAACTGCGACGGCAACGTCGACGTGGGCGACATCTCCACGTGCCGCGCGGGCAACGACGTGTGCGAGGCAGCCGCCGTGCTCCCGGGACCGGGGAGCTACACGTTCACGACGGCGGGATTGCTCGACGACGCCACGATCGTCTGCAGCCCCGCGATGACGGGGCTCGCCGATGCATTCGTGCAGTTCACCCTCACCGAAGCGCACGATGTTTCGCTGCGCACCGACACGATGGACGGCGCTGCGTCCATCGCGCTGGTCGAGGAGTGCGGCGGACTCCAGCTGCGATGTTCGACCGGCTCCGGCCTCGCAGGACCTGTGATCACGTATCACGCACTTCCGGCCGGGACGTACCGGGCGATCATCGAAACCGGCCTCACGCCGCAGCCGTTTCTGCTTACGTACACCGTCGGCGATCCGACGACCGCGGCCCCCGGTGACCTCTGCGACAGCCGCGCGATCGAACTGAACGACGGCATGCCGCACACACTCACGCTCGCGCCGTTGCAGGACGACTACTCCGTGTCGTGCCATCGATTCGATGCGCTGAATCCGATCACCCCGGACGCGGTATTCCAGCTCACGCTCGCGAACGACTCGGACGTGTTCCTCACCGGTTCGTCGGTTTCCGGAAACACGTTCCTCTCGCTGCGAAGCGCGCCCTGCGAGGACACGCGCACGCAGTTGCAGTGCGCCACGAATGTCGTGGGTATCTCGCCCACCGCGACGATGGTGCAGCGCCACATGCCGGCCGGGACCTACTACGTCGTCGCCGAGAGCACCGACATCTCGCCGACGCCCGCGGTCACCGTGCAGGCCACGATCACCACACCCCCTGCACCGAGTCCGATCGGCGAAGCGTGCCCG
>CBIHQZ010000610.1:0-4912 GCA_966212315.1 uncultured Myxococcales bacterium | reverse complement strand
TTCAACGTGTCGGGGACCTCGACCCTCGTGCTCACGCCCGGCTACGCGTTCGGATTCGTCGCGGCCGGTCGCAACGGCGACTCCGACGCGCGTCTCATCGGCGATCTCACGATCACCGCGAACTGAGCCGTACCGCCCCCCGCCCCGAGCGCGCGTCGGCGACCAGCTGACGCGCGCGCCTCCTTCGACAACTCCAGCAACTGATTCGACGGGTCTCGCGAGCTAGCGCGGCGTGACTGCACGCGCTCGTTACGTCGGCGATCCCGGACCGCGACGCTTCCGCCGGCGTCGACGCGACTGCCCCGTTGCGCCGTTTTCTCCCGCGGGCGTTCCCACCCCAGAGGCGTTCGCCTGTGCGGTGACGGCCTCGGGACGCGGGGGATTTCCGGCATGCCCGTGATTCGAGTTCGCGTGCGACGCACGGTCCATCGATCGCGGGGCCGCATGGTCCGAGTGAGGTCGCGGCGCGTTGTGGGTCGAGGGCACGCGCGACGCATCGCGACGGAACGGGTCGTGCTGCGGATTGCGATTCGACGGACCGTGCTGCGCATTGGGATTCGCAGCCGGTGGCATCGCGTTCTGCTGCGGCTGCGTGCGCATTCCGCTCTGCTGCGGTTGCGTGCGCATTCCGCTCTGCTGCGGCTGCGTGCGCATTCCGCTCTGCTGCGGCTGCGTGCGCATTCCGCCCTGCTGCGGCTGCGTGCGCATTCCGCCCTGCCCGCCCTGCTGCGGCTGCGTGCGCATTCCGCTCTGCTGCGGTTGCGTGCGCTGCCCCTGATTCGGACGCGCCCACGCATTCGTTCGCTGTCCCCCGCCCTGCCGCGTGGCATCGAACATCACTTCTTCGGTGCGCGGCTCGGCGCGCTCGGTGCGCGGCCCACCGCGTGGTGACGGCGGCGCGATCAAGACTTCGACACGCCGCGGACGAAACCCCGTGCTCGACGTTGCGGCCATCGCGTCTTCCGTCGGCGTGGCACTCGCGTTCGGCTTCGGAACGCTTGGCGCATTCGTTCCCCGCATACCGAGCCCGCGCGCTTCACGACGACGCCGCTCGTCACGGTCCGCATCGGCGATGAGCGCGACGACCGAATCCGTGTTGGCGCGTTGCTCGGATTGCCGGTAGCGACCGTTCAGCCTCGTGTCGGCGAACAGTTGATTGCGTTTGTAGAGTTCCCACATCTCGTGCGCGAGCGGACGCGCCTGCCATCCCGGCACACAGCGCGAAACGAATCGATGCAGGTTGTCGATGTCACGCAGCAGAAGCTTGCGCGCGTTCTGGTTGCTCGACGCGTCGACCGACTGCGGGAAGTCGATGACGACCGGACCGTCGGCTCCCATCAACACGTTGAACTCCGAGAGGTCGCCGTGCACGACGCCCGCGCTCAGCATGCGAATCGCCTCGACGATCAGTCGATCGAACACCGCCAGCGCTTCGTTGCGATCGAGCGCGAGTTCACCGAGCCGCGGCGCCGGATTTCCCTCGGCGTCTTTCACCAGCTCCATGATCAGCACGCCATCGATGAAGTGATGCGGTGTCGGCACGCGCACGCCGGCGTTGCGCAATCGATAGATCATGTCGACCTCGGTCGACCGCCACGCCGCTTCGTCCTGTGAGCGCCCGTACTTCGTGCGCTTCGACATCGCGCGCTGATCGCGGCTGTTCCGCACTGCGCGCCCTTCGGTGTACTCGGCGCGCTGACGGAACGAGCGGTTCTGCGCTTCTTTGTAGACCTTCGCGACGCGCTCTTCGCCACCCGAGAGCACGAGATAGACTTCTGCTTCCTTGCCGCTCATGAGCGGGCGAAGCACTTCCTGGATGATGCCCATGTCCGTGAGGGACTCGAGGCTGCTCGGAACTCGCATGATGCTGTGCTGACGTCTCCGCCGCGTCGCAGTCGTTCACCAGGTCATCGCGACCGCGGCGGGAACGAGCGATACGGTCTGTAGAATCTGCCGCGGTGCGCGTTCGCGAATCCATCCGAGGCGCGGCGGTCTCGGCGGCGCGGAGGGTGTCAGCAGCCACGCGGAAAGGCAAAGCTCACGCGGTCGAGTACGGCAGGTCCACCGCGCAGTCCGCTACGTGCGCCGTGCGCGCGCGAGCGCCGGGGTTCGGTGCATGACTCGTGGACGATAGGTTCGCCTGTGCGTTCGCGAACCAAATTGCAGCACATTTCTCGGCGATTTTACTGAAATCGCCGGAGAGACCGTGCCGTTTCCGTACGCATGAAAGCACGTTCATTGGGTTGGATCGGGGCGACGATCGTCGCGACCGGTCTCGCGGGCTGCCTCCCCGAGCCCGACGAGAAACCAGACAGCGCGGCCGCCGACGCAACCGGTGACGCGGGCATGGTCACACCTGCGCGCGACGCTGCCAGCACGGCCGACGACGCAGGATCCCCGCGCGACGAAGGGACGAACGAGCCCTCGAGCGACGCTGCCGTGGACGACTCCGGAAGCACCGCGCCGCCTCCGCCACCAGCGGAGACGCTCGCATTCCCAGGGGCCGAAGGGTTCGGCGCGCACGCGAGCGGTGGCCGCGGCGGACGGGTGGTCTACGTGACCAATCTCGATCGGTCGGGCCCCGGATCACTGCAAGCCGCGCTCGACATGACCGGCCCGCGATACGTCCTCTTCAAGGTCAGCGGCGTGATCGACGGCCCCGCGCACGTGCGCAACGGCGACGTGACGATCGCGGGCCAGACGAGTCCCGGCGGCGTGATCATTCGCGGCATGCACACCGAGGAGGAACCCTGGTGTGGCGAGAACTGCCCGACCGATGTCGTGGGCATCGAGAACGTGATCCTTCGCCACGTGCGATCGCGCCCGATGGGATCGTGGGACGACGGCATCAAGCTTCGCTACGCGCGCAATCTCATCCTCGATCACGTCTCGGTCGGCGCGGCCACCGACGAAGAGATCCAGATCTCGTACACGCACGACCTCACGATCCAGAACACGATCCTCGCCGAGACGATCGGCGACCATGCCGTACGCGGCGGCATTCTCATCAACTACACCGACCCGGCTGCCGGCTACGCGCTCGACCGCATCTCGCTGCATCACAACATGTGGAACCGCATCGGCGGACGCTTCCCCGAACTCTCGCGCGAGAGCGGCGCCGACGCGGCGGGCACCACGATGCAGATCGAGGTGTCGAACAACCTCTTCTGGGACCAGCAGTACTACGCCGATGTGAACCCGACGACGATCTCGGGCGGCAGTGCGGGCGAGCCGATCTACTACCAGCTCAACTGGGTGAACAATCTCTCGTGGGTGCGCGAGACGTATCCACGCGCGATGCTGAACTTCCCGAACCCCACGGGGCGATCGAGCACCTACCTCGCGGGGAACGAGATGAATCTCTATCCCGCGCGGCGCGATTACGAGCTGATGTACTGCTGCCGCGACTACGCATCGGTGCCGATCCCGGCGCGTCCGTCATGGGCGCGCAGCGAGCGGCATCCGTTCGCCGCGATCACGTACACACCGACCGAGAACGTTCGCGCGTACATGCTCGATCACGTCGGCGCATTCCCGCGCGATCCGATGGACCGGCGCCTGCTCGCCTCGGTCCGGGCCGGCACGGTCGACCCGACCCCCGTCGACCGAAATCCCGCGAACGACGCGTTGGCGACCGACTTCACGGCCGCGAACGCCCCCGCGGCGCCGATCGACAGCGACGACGACGGGATGCCCGACACGTGGGAAACCGCGCACGGGCTCGACCCGCACGCGCAGGATCACAACGGCACGCAGCTCTCGCAGTCGATGACGGGCGCGACGGGCTACACGAATCTCGAGTGCTATCTCGACGAACTCGCGAAGCAGCGCGAGGCGTCTGGTTCGTAGCCGCACGATGGCGTACGGGCACGAACCGATTCGAACGGACGTGCTCGTGCGCTACCCTTCGCCGCCATGCCCGCCGCAGCGCAGTCTTCGCTTCTCAAGATCACCACACTCAACCTCAACGGACTGCGCAGCGCCGATCGCCGTGGGCTTCGTACGTGGCTGAGTCGATCGCGCCCCGACATCCTCTGCTTGCAAGAGATCCGCTGTGACGAAGCCGCATCGGATCCCGCACTGTGGCGCCCGCGCGGATGGAATGTCGTCTGGCACCCGGCGAAGCAAAAGGGCTACGCCGGCACGGCCGTGTGGGCGCGACCGAAAGCGCATCCCGAAAAACGTCGCGACGAGATCCGCTTCACCACGGGCAACGGTCACGCGCGCGGCGACGAGGAAGGACGCGTGTCCGGCGTGCATCTCCCCGACTTCGACGTGTGGAGTCTCTACATGCCGTCGGGCTCGTCGGGCCCCGAGCGTCAGAAGTGGAAGTTCGAGTACATGGAACACGCGTGGCAATGGCTCGACGGCATTCGCCGCAGCGGGCGCCCCGCGTTGGTATGCGGTGACATCAACATCGCGCACCGCCCCATCGACCTGAAGAACTGGCGTTCGAATCAAAAGAATTCGGGGTTCCTTCCCGACGAACGCGCATGGATGGATCGCCTCCTGGCGACCGGGTGGCGCGACGTCTTCCGCGAGTTGAACCCCGATCTCGCTGCCTACTCGTGGTGGTCGAATCGTGGCCGCGCGCGCGAGAACAACGTCGGTTGGCGCATCGACTACGTGCTCGCGACACCGGGCGTGAACGTCGTGCGCGCGAAGATCGAACGCACGGCGGGTCTCTCGGATCACGCACCCGTGTCGGTGTGGATCGCGCGGCAACCGTCGGCGACGATCTGATCAGCCTCTCATCCTGAGCATGTCGAAGGACGCGCCATCAACTGAGCGCGCTGGCGCTATTGCGGCCACGACACTCACCGCGAGCAGACTGGAAATCGCGATGGGCGATGCGCTCGCGCCGGCACGTCGCGACGTGCCCCCGCAGCTCCGAGTTCATACCCCAAAAGCC
>CBIHQZ010000609.1:0-4934 GCA_966212315.1 uncultured Myxococcales bacterium | reverse complement strand
TGGGGCGACAACGGCTACGGAATGATCAGTCGCCGCTCGGCGGCGTCCGGCGCGGTTCAGACGCCGACCGCGCTCCAGGATCTGGGAGCCATTACGGGCGACACGATCTCGGTCGGCACTTCGCATGCGTGCGTGATCAACAGTTCATCGGCACAGTGCTGGTACAACAACTCGTATGGCCAGCTCGGAGACGGCAGCACAGCGGACTCCGGTTCGTCACCCGTCAACGCGTCGCTTCCGTCCAACGCCGCCGAAGTCATCGCGGGCGGCAACGAAGACGGGGCGTATTCGTGTGCGCGTCTCACCACGGGTGCCGTCTATTGCTGGGGCGTGAACGACGTGGGCCAGATCGGCGACGGCTCGATCACGACGCGACTCACGCCGGTGGCGGTCACGGGGCTCACGACGGTTACGCAGATCGCGCTCGGTCAGAGTCACGCGTGCGCGTTGCGAGCGAACGGTTCGGTCGTGTGCTGGGGCGCGAATGCGTTCGGGCAGGTTGGCGACGGAACGACCACCGGACGCCGCACGTTCGTGCAGGTGAGCGGGCTGACGAGCGGTGTCGTCGAAATCCGTGCGGGTGGCTATCACACGTGCGCGCGTCTCGCGACGGGCGCGATTCGCTGCTGGGGGCGGAACGCGAACGGGCAGCTCGGCGACGGAACGACGACGAATCGCCTGGTACCCACCGCGATCGCCGCGTTCCCGACTGGCACTGCCGCCGTCGCAGAACTGAGTGGCGGCGCAACGCACACGTGCAGTCGTCACGTCGGCGGCGCGGTGCTCTGTTGGGGCAACAACGCGTCGGGACAAGTCGGCGACAACACGACGACCCAGCGACTCGTTCCGACCGCGATCACGGGCGTGTCGCGTGTCGTCGAGATCGATTCGGGCGGCGATCACACCTGCGCGCGCGACGGCGCGGGTCAGATCTTCTGCTGGGGTCAGAACGGATCCGGTCAGCTCGGTGACGGATCGCTCACGAATCGGCTCGTGCCCACGACCGCACGCCTTCCGTAATGCCGCGCCGAAACCTCACCCGTCACGAACGATGGGTGAGGGCACGGCGGCATGACCTCGCCTCGCCGGTGATTCTCATCCGTTGCGGTTCGCGTAGCGCTGGAGTACCACCGCCGCTCAACACGGAGGCATCCACATGGCGGCTCGCGAACCGAAGAACTTCGACAACCTTCTTGGCGGCAAGGCAAAGGGCCTGAGCGACGGACAGCTCAAGGCGCACTTCACGCTCTATCAGGGCTACGTGAAGAAGCTGAACGAGATCCGCGAGAAGCTCGGGACCGCGGACAAGAGCGCGCCGAACTACTCGTTCAACGAGTACAGCGAACTCAAGCGCCGCGAGCCGGTGGCCTTCAACGGCACCGTGCTTCACGAGATGTACTTCCAGAACATCGGCGACGGCTCGACGCAGATGGACGATCACACCAAGCAGTTGCTCACTTCGAGCTTCGGCAGCGTGGACAACTGGCTCGCCGACGCGAAGGCGTGCCTGATGAGCGCGCACGGCTGGCTCCAGGTGGTCTACGACTACGAAGAGCGCAAGCTGTTCAACAATCTCATCCGCAGCGAGCACGACACCGGTCTCTTCGCGAACGTGCACGCGCTCATCGCGGTCGACGCCTGGGAGCACGCGTACTTCGCGGACTACCAGACCAAGAAGGCGGACTACGTCGCGAACGTTCTCGGCGGCCTGAACTGGACCGTCATCGGCCAGCGCTTCCAGATGATCAAGTGATGTGACCCCGCAGCGCGCTGCACGCGCGCCGCACCGGGTTACACCTGCTGCGCCTCGTCCTCGTCGGGCTCGATTGCATCGGCCCCCTGGGCGAGGCGTTTCAGTTTCTTCTGCAGTCCGAATCGCGACAGTCCGAGCGCCTTCGCCGCGCGCGATTGATTGCCGTTGTTCTGCCGCATCGCGCGGTCGATCAAGTCGCGTTCGAGCGTGTCGATCGCGCTCTTCAGATCGAGCGGATTGCGGCCGGCGCTGTCGCCCCAACCAGCGGGAATCGGCGCCACGAGAATCGACGCCGAGAGATCCGACTCGCGAATCGTTCCGTCGGCGAGAACGCACGCACGCATGATCTCGTTCTCGAGCTGACGCACGTTGCCCGGCCATCCGAACGCCACGATGCGCGCCATCGCCTTGCGCTCGACGGCGACCTTGCGATGCGCGTGCTTCTCGATGAAGTGCCCCACCAGTTGCGGCAGGTCTTCGCGTCGCTGTCGCAGCGCGGGGAGCGGGACGATCATCACCGCGAGCCGGTAATACAAATCCTCGCGGAACTTCCCGACCCGCACCATCTCGGCGAGATCGCGATGCGTCGCCGCGATGACCCGCACGTCGACCTTGCGCGCCTTGTCACCGCCGACCGGGCGCACTTCGCCGTCTTGCAGCACGCGCAAGAGCTTCGCCTGCATCGACGCCGACATCTCGCCGACTTCGTCGAGAAACAACGTGCCCCCGTCGGCCACGTCGAAGAGCCCCGCGCGATTGCGATCGGCGCCCGTGAACGCGCCCTTCACGTGACCGAACAGAACGCTCTCGAGCAGCGTCTCGGGAATCGCCCCGCAGTTCTCGGCGACGAACGGCTTCGCGCTGCGCGGACTGTTCGAATGGATCGCGCGCGCGATGAGTTCCTTGCCGGTGCCCGACTCGCCGAGCAGCAAGACCGGCATCGACGTCGACGCGACCTTGTCGATCAACTGCAGCGTGCGGAGCATCGCCGGCCCGCGCCCCACGATGGCCTCGTAGTGCCCGCTCGGTTCGGCGCCGGTCGCGAGCGCACGTCGCGTCGCTTCGAGTTCGACCGTCTGTGCGTCGACGCGTTTGCCGAGTTCGCGCGACAGTCGCTCCGCGCGGTGCAATGCACGGCGCAGTAGCACCTTGGTGCGCGCGTTCTGGATGGCCACCGCGGCGGCTTCCGCGAACTCGCGCGCGATCACGAGCGCATCCTCGCCGAACGCGCGGGTGCGAAACCGATCGTCGACGTACACCGTCCCGACCGGCGCGCCGCGTACGATGAGCGGCACCGCGAGGATCGATCGCAACTGCATCGCGTTCACGCTCTCGAACGATCCGAGGCGATCGTCGCTGCTCGCATCCACCGTCAACAGCGGTTCGCCGGTGCGTGCCACGCGCTCGGCCACCGATCGCGACAGTGCCATGTCCTCGCTCGCGAGATCACGCCGGCCGATGTTGCGTGCGGTGCGGATCTTCAACTCGCCTTCGTTCGCACGCAGCAGCAGAAACCCGCGGGAGGCGCCCGTCAGCTCGACGATCGCGTCCATCACCCGCTCGAGCAGCGGACGCAATCGGTGCTCGGAATTCAGGTCGCGCGTGATCTCGACGAGCCGCCGCCAGCGCACATCGCTCGTGGCTCCCCCCGCGAGGTGCGGTGAACTCGAGAACGTCACTGGCCCGGTGGGCAGTGCGCGCGCGTCGCGAAACAGCGCCGCGAGGGATTCGGAAAGCGTGCTCGCGAGTGCGTCGATGCGATTCGCGTGCCCTGCTCGCGCGAGTTCGAGCGCAGCGGGATCGTTGCGTCGTTCGGCGACGCGCGCGGCGAGTGCGAGCGCATGCAGTTCGTACTCGACGCTCGGTTGCTCGCGCACTGCGGCGCGTGCGCGCTCCAGCGCGGTCATGAGAGCGGTCGAAGATTCGTGTGCGGCGAGTGCGATCTCGACGGCTGCCAGCGCGGCGATCGGTGCGGGGGTGTGCGCGCCGGCATTCTCGAGAAGGCTGGTCGCGAGCGGTGCATCGCCCGCGCGGGCAGCTGCTACTGCTCCGCGCGCGAACGTGTCGGCTGCGATCGCTTCGCACGCCGCGGCGCGAGCCGATTGGGCGACGAGCGCGAGTGCATCCGCTGCTGCGCGTCCCTGCAGCGAGGCTTCGGCTGCAATGCCGCGCGCGAACATCTCGATGCTCGGATCCTGCGCACTACGTGCGGCCTGCTCGGCGCGTGTCGCGTAATCGAGCGCACCGCCGCGATCACCGACGAATTCGTGCAGCGACGCGAGATTGGCCAGCGCCCCCGCGAGATCGCGCATGCGGCCCAGCCGCGCCAGCGTTCGCACGCCGCGTGCGAGCCAGTGCGAAGCCTCGCCGAGCGATCCGCATTCGAGATTCGCGGTCCCGAGATTCACCGCGTACGTGGCCGCCGCGTGGAGATCACCCGCTTCCTGCGCGAGCGCGAAGGCCTCGCGATACGCGCGCAGCCCCGCGTCGTGGCTCCCTTGCTGCTGATGCGCCATGCCCGAGAGCGAAAGCAACCGCGCCTTCGCGATGGCGTCGCCCGCGCGCGCGGCCACTGCCAGCCCGCGGTCCACGCGTCGTCGCGCGAGAGAGGGATCGCCTGCAGTGAGCGCCGCCAGGGTTCCGATCTCGAGCGCCCGCATCTCGAGCGCCGCGGGAACTCCTTCGCCATCGGCCATTGCACCGAGTCGCGCGATGGCATCGGCGGCACGACCGCGATCGAGTTCGTCACGCGCTAGCAGCAGTGTCGCGACCACGCGCGCGGTGTCGTCTCGGTCGCGTGCGCTCAGTGCCGTTGCCAGCTCGCGCGCCCCCGCGGAATCCCCCGCACGTCGCATCGCCTCGGCCCGCAGCACGATCGCGTCGACATCATCGTCGCCCGCGCTTTTCAACACCGAGAGCGCACGTTGCGGTTCGCCCGCGAGGATCCACGCCGACGCGAGCGCCAGGATCCGGCGCGGCTCGTCGGGGGCGAGTTCGGCCAGCACTTCGAGCCAGTGAATCCGTGCGAGCAGCGGTTCGCCCGATCGATGCGCCGCGGCCTCGGCATGCACGCGCGCCGCGCCGCGATCGCCGCGCAACAGCGCCGCCCGTGCGCGCACAGTCACCCGTGACGGATCGTTCGCCGCGAGGTCTCGTTCGAGCGCATCGCCGAGTCGCGATC
>CBIHQZ010000608.1:0-4937 GCA_966212315.1 uncultured Myxococcales bacterium | reverse complement strand
CTCTTCAGTGAACGCCGCGCGGTCCGCGTACTGATGGCACTGGTTGCAGTGCTGCACGAACAGCTGCCGTCCCTGTTCGAGCGATTCCGCGGTGTCGGTGCTCGAACGCGCGTGCGCTGCGTCGATCGACGCCGCCGTCAAAGGCTCGGGTGCCGCGCCGGCGGGCGGGTATCCCGCGCCACAGGCCGAGAGCGTCGCGAATGCCGCGCCGATGACGAATCGTTCAAAGCTGTGCATGCCGGATCTCCTCTTCGCGCGCGTTGGTCGCGCCGCTTCGTTCCGACTAGGTAAGCGCATCCGTGCGTCCGCACCATCTGATCCGCCGCACCGACTGATCGCGATGTGAGTCAGTGCGCCACGGGCTCGGTGCCGTCGTCCGGTCGCTTCCCCGCTTCGCCCGCGCGAACGAGCGCCATGCGGAGCAACACCGGGCCGAACAGTTCGTTGATCGTGATGACGCTGAGGATCAGCGACCGCGCCCCTGGTCCCCACGTGGTGAAGTGACGTTCGATCAGCACTGCGAGACCGACCGACACACCCGCTTGTGGCAGGGCGCCGAACGGCATCCATTTCTTCACGACGTCTTCGGCATTCGCGATGCGCGCGCCGATCGACGCACCGGTGAACAACGTCGTCGCACGCACGCCCGCGAAGAGGAGCGCCAGCGGCCAGATCTGTCGCAACTCGTGCACGTGCAGCCGCGCCCCCGCGACCGCGAAGAACACCGCGAACACCGGAAGCACGGCGGGCGCGAGTTCGTGATGAACGATCTCGCCCTTCACCTTCCACACGTTCTCGAGAAGCAGACCGGCGGTGAGGCAGATGATCAACACGTCGAGGTGAAGCTGCGTTCCGACCTGCGCGCACACGAAACACACGGCGAGGACGAACAATGCAAAGCGCTGCTTCACACGGCGGATGTAGAGCGCGAGCGCGATCGATACGAGGAACCCGACGAACATCGAGCCGAAGATCTCGATCAGGACACCCTGCACGGGATGCAACCCGGCGCCGGTGACACCGAACACGCCGCCGGCCACCGCATGGACCATCGCGAACAGCACGATGATCGCGATGTCCGCGAGCACCACCACGCCGAGGACGGATTCGCTCACCGGCCCGGCGGACTGCATCTCGGCAAGGATCGCGAGTGCGACCGACGGCGAGAGCGATGCGAACACGACGCCGAGCGTGAGCGCGGCGGCGAAGCGCTGATGCGCGTTCATGCCGTGCAGGAAGGGCAGTCGATCGGAGACGAGCAGCGCGGTGCCGGTGGTCGCGAAGAGCGCGAGAGTGAGCGCGATGAAGCCGACCACGAGAATCACCCGCATGCGCGGTTTCAACTGGGTGAGGTTCAATTCGCAGCCGGCCGAGAGCGCGATCAATCCGACCGCGACACCGTTCACCACGCCGAGTCCGTCGACCATGCGTGCGGTGAGCATCTTGGTCACGTCGGGGCCGCAGATCACGCCGGTGATGAGATAGCCCGTGAGGCGCGGCAAACGGAGCGACGAGAAGAGCGCGCCCATTTGGAGCGCCGCGAGCACGATGAAGCCGAATCCGAGCGCGACGCCCGCGGCGGGGATCGGTTGATCGCCCGCGGGAAGAAACGAACGCGCGCTCCCCATGAGCACGATGGTGACGAGGAGAAGAACGGCGGCGCGGATCATCGCGGATCCTCGGAGATACCCGGCACGATCGGCGGTGCGGGGGGCGGCGTGCTCGGCGTCGTGCCTTCGAGCGGCGGCATCACGGGTGGCGGCGGCGCGCCGGGCGGACCGCGACGGACACTCGGAACCGCGAACTGGAAGAGCAGTTCCGAAATGATCGCGCCGACGATCACGATGCTCTCGAGCCAGGCGGGAATGCTGTCGGGATAGCTGTGACGTGCGCTGATCACGACGGCGATGGACACCGCGCTCGCGGGAATGAGCGCGATGCCGAGCGAGCGTGCGTCGGGAAGTCCGGTGTGCGGAATCCACGAGGCAGTCGCGATCCGGCCGGTGACGTCGGCGGACGATTCGCGACGGCCGATGCGAGCCGCGCGCGCGATGACCTGGCGGTCCGCGAGAAACGCCGCGCGGGCGCCGCCGAGTTTGCCGAACAGTCGCGCGAGGACGAACAGCGGGATGATCGCCCAGCCGCGCCAGTCCCGAATGTCCCAGAGCGAGCCGGCGACCGCGAAGAACACCATGAAGATGGGCCGTTCGAGATCGCGAAGCTTCGCGCCGAACTGCTCGTTCTCGATGACCGTGCTGAGGTTCGCGACGATGATCCCCGCGACGCAGCCGACCGCGAGTGGCGAGAAGCCGAGATAGCTCGCCATGCCCGCTGCGAACGCGACTGCGCCGAGCGTGAGTGCGAGTTCTTCGTTGAGGTTCTTCGCAGCGCGGATCATCGCGACGGTCAGTCCGCCCAGCGAGGCACCCATCCCGATCTGCACGAATACCCAGCCGAGCGCGGGAAGACGCCAGTTGCCGCCGTCGAGCGGACGGAAGATCGCAGTGACGATCGCGAGCACGGCGATCGGCACCACGTCGTCGAGTTGCACGATCTTGCGGATCATCCGCGAGCCTTCGGGCGACACGATGCCGGCTGCTTCGAGCGCCCGTGCGCCACTCGGTGCGCTGACCGATGCGCATGCGCCGAGGATCAGCCCGTCGCGCACGATTTCCGTGACCAGCCCGCGCGCCACGAGCCAGAGCGCCCCCATCGCACCCGCGGATGCGGCGACGAACGCGGTCGCGCTCTGCATGCCGAGGAGCCGGCCGGCGCCTTGCGGTAGTCGATCGAGCTCGCGCACATCGAACTCGCTCCCGACGCGGAAGCCGATCCATCCGAGGCCGAATTCGAGCAGCGGTCGAAGATCACGCACGACGTCGTCGCGGAGAATCCCGATGGCCGGAAGTCGCGCGAGCGCCCCGAGCGCGAGAAACGGCAGACCGGTCGACGCGAACATCGAGAGACCGATGCGCTTCTCGAAGTCCGAGATCTTCGGATGACCGGCAGCGATTGCGAGCGCGACGAGCGCGAACAGACCGAGCACCACGCGCGCGAGTCGGCCCGGCGTAGACAACACTTCGAGCGGCGCGCTGTACGGCGGGTGGGGCGGCGCCTGTGCTTCGTCGAGAGCAGCATCGTCGTGGCCGGCATCGGCGAAGGCAGCGTCGTCGCGAATCGAAGCGTCGACGGCCGAAAGGCTCGGGATCACCGCGGCTCGTGCATCGGGCGGAACGACCGACCCGTCGATCGCGCTCGAGGGCGGCAGCGTGGCCGGCCGCGGTGCGATCAACGCAGTCGGATGCGGCGGCACGATTCGCGGAAGCACCGGAGTGGCCGCGTGAACGGCGTTCGACGATGCATCCGTATTCGCCGAATCCGCAGCGAGAGCGTCGGTGGTTTCGGCGCGACGCGCGACGACCGCAGCCGCATCTCGAGCGGCGTTCGGAACGGCTCCGTCGTCATCGGCGCGGGCCGCAAACGACACCGCGATCAAGGCGAGCGCGAGCGCCATGCGAGCCGTTGCCAATCGTCGAACCGTCACGGGCGGAGCGTTGCCTGTCGCGGGTCGCCAGAGCAAGCAGCGATCGCTGCCGTGCCAGCGGCGGAAGGCGTGCGTCATCGCACGAGAAATCGCGGATTTCAGTCGCGCGAGGGGAGGGTCACTCGTCGTCGGACGGCGTGCACTTCGAGTCTTCGGTCGCGGCGAGAAGCTTGGTGAGCAGGTTCTTCAACGCGACGCGATCGCGCTCGTCGAGGCCTCTCAATATTTCTTCACACGACTTCACCATCGCGGGTCGCGCGGCTTCGACCTGCGCGCGTCCCTCGCTCGTCGCTTCGACTCGCATCTTGCGGCGGTCCTTCGGATCACGCTGGCGCCGCACGAGTTTCCGCACTTCGAGGTCGTCCAGCATTCGCGAAACCGCGGTCGGATGCTGCGCCGTGCGCAACGCGATCTCCGTCTGCGTGGCCGCCCCTTCGTGCACCAGTGTGATCAGAACATGCGATTCGATGAGTCTTTCGAGCTTTCCAGCGACGGTCTGCGCGAGGCTCTGCCGCCACACGCGTCCCACGCGACCGAACAGCATGCCGAGTTCTTCGGAAAGCTTTCGTTCTACGGCGCGACGGGACTTCTCGGGGGGCATCGGTAGCCCCAGGACCCTAGCGCGCGATGATTGCGTTTGCAATGATTGCATCCGCAACGAATCGGTCTTAATACTCCGCGCCGCGGACGACATCCGAGCACTTGGCTCGGTCGCGACCCGGACCTATGCATCGGCCGGTTTTCGTTTCGCCCTTCGACACGCGCCTTCGCGACGCACCCCCTTCGCGCTTCAGCAGGACTCTCATGCACACCTCGGTTCGCATTCTCGTCGCCTCCGCCGTCCTTTCGCTCACGGCCTCGGCGTGCAAGCGCAACGAAGCGCCCGCCCCGATCGTGACCGCGGCCGAAGCGGCGCCCGTTCGGGTCACCGCCGCAGTCGCGACCGCGCGACAAGTGCCGCTTACCCTCGCGCTCACCGGAACGCTGACCGGCGATCAACAGTCGGAAGTCACGCCGCTGGTCTCCGGTCGCGTCACCGAAGTGCTGGTGGAGCGCGGCGCCACCGTGCACGCGGGCGACGAGCTGATCCGTCTGCGCGACGTCGACTACCGCTCGAGTGCGGCGCAGGCGAGTGCGGCGCTCGAGCAGGCGCAGGCACGACTCGGCGTGGCGAACGGTCGCTTCGACGCCGAACAGACCGCGGAAGTCCGGGCCGCGCGGGCGAATCGCGATCTGGCCGAAGACGCGTTGCGACGCACGCAGCAACTCGCGCAGTCGGGCGCGGTGAGCGATCAGGATCTCCAGCGGGCGATGCAATCGGCGGCCGCGTCGCGCGAGCAATACACGTCGGCGGTGAACAACTCGCGTGCGGCGTACTTCGGCTACCAGACCG
>CBIHQZ010000607.1:0-4962 GCA_966212315.1 uncultured Myxococcales bacterium | reverse complement strand
TCGGCGCTCGACACGCACTCGCGCGGGATCGACACGCAGTGTGCGGCAGGACCGCAATACGCACCGTCGGGACACGCGCCCGGGCACACGCCGCCGCAGCCGTCGGAATCGCCGCAGGTGACGCCGGGCGGGCAATACGGAGTGCAACTGCACGCGCCTCGTTGCGGATCGCACACGCTGCCGACCGGGCACACCCCCGGGCATCGCCCGCCGCAGCCGTCGGAAGCCCCGCACGGCATCGAGGGATCGCAGTGCGCGTCGCAGAGACATGTTCGCCAGTGGCCGTCGCACACCTCGCCCGTAGGGCATGGTCCGAAGCAGAAGCCGCCGCACCCGTCGGGCGTGCCGCAGGCCGCGTCGCGCGGGCAACGCGGGGCGCATTCGCACGCGCCGGCGTTGCATCGCTGACCAGTCGGACACGTCCCGTTGCATCGACCGCCGCACCCATCGTCGTCGCCGCACCGTGCGGACGATGGACACCGCGGTGTGCACACGCAACGAGCCGCGCCGTTCGCAACGCTGCAATGCTGCCCACTCGGACAGGTGCCGAGGCAGTCGTGACCGCACCCGTCGTCGGCACCGCATGGCGCCGAGGGGGCGCACCGCGGCGAGCACACACACGCGCCGCCGGAACACACCTGACCGCTCGGGCAGGCGCCGGGACAGCCACCGCCGCATCCATCGTCGTCGCCGCACTGTGACTGCGCCGAACATCGTCTCGTGCAGCAATGGTTCGCCGCGCAGACATCCCCCGCGGCGCAACGATTGGTGCACCGCGCGCCGCAGCCATCGTCGCCGCCGCACACGTCGACAGGGCACGCAGGGGTGCAGCACGCGCCGGTGTGGCAGCGGGTTCCGTCGGGACATTGCATCATGCCGGGGCACGTGTGCCCGCAGCCGTCGGGCACGTCGCCGCACGTCGCAGCGGCGTCGGGGCACATCGGTCGGCACACGCACTCGCCGCCGACACACTCGAGGCCATCGGCGCACACGCCGATCGAGCAGCGACCGCCATGACCATCGGGCGCACCGCACGGTCCGTCGACGCGACACAGCCCGCGGCTGCAGACCGGATCGCTGCATCGTCCCTCGTTGCAGATCTGTCCTTGCGGGCATACGCGACCCGCGCATGGATCGGGCGCGCACACGCCGTCGAGGCATCGCTCGCCGCTCGCGCAGTGCACGCCGTCGCAGGGCGTGCGCGGAACGCAGAGATACGTGCACGCCGCGTCGCCGCTGCAGGACGCGTCGCACGCGCGGCGGGGAAGGCAGCGACCGGATCCGCTGTCGCAGAACTCGTCGGCCCCGCAGTGGGCGCCGTGACAGAGATCGAAGAAGCACGGAGAGACGCACGCCCCGTTCGTGCAGATGGTGTCGGACGGACAAGTGACATCGCGGCACAGGTCGCCGAGTCGGACGCAGCGCTGCACGCAGTGCTGATCGGCGGTGCAGAATTGACCTTCGCCGCACGGCTCGGCGAGTCCCGCGTCGGGCGCGGCGTAGGCATCGGGGTGTTACGGATGCGCGTCGAAGTCCGGACGCGGCTCGGCATCCAGTCCAGCATCGATCGCGTGGTGCGACGCGTCCATGCGCGACGGTCCGCAGGCCGCAGCCGCGAGTGCGACGACGAGCGCCGTCAGAAGGACGTGGACGCGCCCGCCCATCGTGCACTCGAAAAAACGGGATCGAGACCGCATCGCCGACGCCCTCCGCACTTAGCTTCGCACATCGAGATCGACCCGGCAGTGTGAGCCACGAGGGAGCAACGGCACGTGTCTGCGCCGCGCGGCCGCCATGTGCCGTGCTTCATCGAGTTGAGGTGGAACCGAATCGGTGACGGCGAAGGGAAGTACGCGGACGTCGACCCTCCGCGGGCGTGGAGTCGGCGTTCGCGGGCACACGCTGCGTGCACCGACTCCCGGCACACGCCCGACGAGAGACTCGCGACTACGGCGCGCTGGGCGCCGCGCACGAGAGGCCGAACGCATCCACGTGCGACACGGTGAAGCCCGGAAACGGCATCGTCACGGAGGCGCCGATGATCGAACCGCGCGCCACCTGACCGGTCGGGCAGTTCGTCGCCGGGAACATCGTGCCGCCCGTGCCGCCCGCCGCGGGGAGGTCGGTGACGGTGCCGGTGCCGAGTACGAACGCGCTGCCGGTGCCGGTCGACAACGTGAATGGCGCACAGCGCACGATCACCGAGTCGATGGATGCACCCGACGCGCCGCCGAAGCCGACGACCATCTGGTCATCGGGGCATACGCGAACAACGGGGTTGCCGTTCGGCACGCCGCGCGTTGCCAGCTCGACGCCGCGCGTGACGATCACCCGCGTGGGTACGGAGCCCTCGAGCGAGACCATCCCGCAGTGAGTGCGAGTGCTCACGAGAGGACCGGTGCCGGTGAAGTCGTATCCGACCACGACCTGGCCGGTCGGGCATGCGTCGCGCGCTTCGGTGCCGGTAAGCGCGCCGCGAATCGCGGTGTCGCTCGCAGCGCCGTAGGTCACGTCGGGCACCGAGAAGTGGATGATCGGGCGATCGCACACCTGCGCGAAGCCGAAGAGCCAGTCGCCGATGGCAATGGTCTGTCCGCTGGCGAACTCACCCGCGGGGCAATCGGTGTTCGGAATGGGACCGCCGCCCGTTCCGCCGGCCGGCGCGAGCGTGGTGACGGTGCCGGTCGTGAGGCCGTATCCGCCGCTTCCGTCGGGCGTGATCGCGAGCGGCGCGCAGCGGAATGCGAGCGCGTCGATGAGCGCACCGTTGCTGCCGGTGAAGCCGACCACCATCTGGTTCGCGGGGCACGTGACCGTCGAGGTCATCGCGCCGAAGCCGCGCCGTGGCTGGGTGATGCCGGGCGTGATCGTCACGTCGAAGGCAGGGCCGCTCACGTTCAGCGTGCCGCAGATCGCCTGCACGCCGCGCACGACCGAGTCGTAAAGGACGTTGTACCCGATGACGACCTGCCCGCCCGGGCACGTGTCGGTGTAGATCGTGCCGTTCGTGACGCCGCGCTGAACGGTGGTCGATTCGTAGCGCGAGAGAATCGCGGTCGGGACCGGCGTGCAGGTGAAGCTGCCGGCGGTGTTGTCGCAGTGCGATGCGCCGCATCCACCGTTGTTCGCCGAACACTCGTTGATGTCTGCGCAGCCGCTGGCGCCGGTGCCGGTGTACCCGCTCGGACAGGCCGTGCATTCGACGCCGCCGTCCGCGACCGAACAGGTCGTGAGGGGATCGCAGCCGCCGTTGGAGACGGTGCACGGATCGACGACGTCGACGCCCGTGTCGGTCACGACGTCGGTGCCCGTGTCGGTCACGACGTCGGTGCCGGTGTCGGTCACGACGTCGGTGCCGGTGTCGACGACGACATCGGTGCCGGCGTCCATCGTGACGTCGGTGACGGTGTCACGCGGCGCATCGGTCTGGGACGCGTCGCCCGCGTCGTTGGCAGCCGGGCTGGGACAGCCGGCGGTTCCGGCAAGAATCCCCGCGAGGGTTGCCATGGTGATTCGGGCCTTGAGACGCCGCTGCTTATTTTCCATGAAAGTGCGCTTACCATCTGATGCAGCGCAGGCGGTAGGGCAATCGGGGCGCGGCCTCGACGTCTCGTTAACAGGTCGCGTTCTATTGATTATTACTGCGATGTCGTCGCCGCTTTCACCCGCTTGCCGGATGACCTGTGGAATGCACCGCGGCGTCTGTGAGCCTTGGCCCGTGACGCGGCGAAGCGACCGCGCGACACGAGCAGCGCGTGGCGTTCGGCGTACTGCTCGGGACTCGGCGCCATCACCCGATGAGCGACTCGGTGCCATGCGCCTCGAGTGATTGGCGGATCGACACGCGGCGGATCCGCGCGCGTCGCGAATCCCCGCGAAAGGGGCAAATCGCGTGCGCCCGCGCGTACCATCCCGCCATGGCACGATCGCGCTCGCCTCGGGTGCCTCGCCCTCGCGCTCTCGCTCGCGGGGTGCTTCCAATCGTCCCTCGGTCGCGACGATGCGCGGGTCGACACCGACTCGAACGCCGCCGCCGACGCATCGCTCGATCACGGCGCGATCACCCCCGACGCGATCGCACCCGCCGACGGCGCGGTCATCACGGCGCCCGACGAGCAGTGGACCTGGATCCCGATGGACGGCGTCACTTGCGGCGACGGATCGCCCAGCGGCATCGGCGTCAATCTCACCCACCGCAGCAACAACCTCCTCGTCCTGATCCAAGGCGGCGGCGCGTGCTGGGACGTGAACACCTGCTTCGTGATCCACGCCGCGTCGCACATCGACACGCCCTACGGCGCGAACGAATTCCAGAGCGACGTGGCGGGCGGACAGAACGTCCTCGTGTTCGACCGCACCGCGAGCGACAACCCGTTCCGCGACGCGAACTACGTCTTCGTCCCCTACTGCACCGGCGACGTGCACTCGGGCGACCGCGTCGTGACGTACTCGGCGGCCGGCCAGACCCGCGACGTGCATCACGTCGGCGCGCGCAACATGCAGGCGATCCTCGCGCGACTCGGTGCGACGTTCCGTTCGGCCTCGCGCGTGTGGTGGACCGGCTTCAGCGCGGGAGGCTACGGCGCGATCCTCAACTGGGAGCGCGCGCAGAATGCATTCCCGAATGCACGCGTCGATCTCATGTCCGACTGCGGCGATCCGATCATGCCGGTGAATCACTGGGGCGAGTGGGTCTCGACGTGGTCGATGCAGTTACCGGCGGGATGCACCGAATGCGCGACCAATCTCACCGCAGTCGTCGATCACGGTTTCGCGCGCATGCCCACGTCGCGCTTCGCATGGCTCGCCTACCAGCAGGACGCGGTGATCTCGGCGTTCTACGGAATCTCCGGTTCACAGTTGCAAGCCGCGATCACGGCGATGCAGCCGCACGTCGACATGCAGCCCAACTGGCGCGACTTCGTGCTCCCCGGCACGACCCACGTGATGCTCGGCGACGCG
>CBIHQZ010000606.1:0-4963 GCA_966212315.1 uncultured Myxococcales bacterium | reverse complement strand
TGCGAACGACAGCACTTGGAGCACGTCACCGGCATCGAGCGTGGTGGTGGTCGCCTCGCCGGGATTCACGGTGATGACGCCGTCGCCCGCGAGGGTGTGCGCGGTCGATCGAAGGGTGACGTGCGTGGCATCGCGCGTCGCAACGACGGTGACGAATCCCGACGACGTTCGCCATCGCGAGTCGCCCTGCGCGCGCAATCGAACGGTCGGACGCGTCATGGCGATGTACTGCTCGCGCAAGGTGTTGGCCGGCAAGAGCAGCGACGCGTCGTTGGTGTACGAGAAGCACTGCGGCCCCTCGCACCCGGCGTAGAGGAAGTAGTTCGCCGGATTGAACTGATACGCCGCGAGCGGAAGATCGCTGCGCAGGTGCACCGCCGCACCCCGAGCAATCGCGCTGCGCGGGTGCGCGCGATCGACTCCTTCTGCGAGGGCGAGCACCCACGGTAGATCGATGCGGCGCGCGTCGTGGGGCGGGACGTCGTAGGCAATCGATGCAGCGAGCGAACGGCTCTCGACGACGACGTGCGCGGTCACCGGCCATGCGTTGGTGACGACGACGGCGAAGGGAAACGAATCGCGATCCTGGGTGGCGAGTGAGTGCCCGAGCGCCGAGTTGATCGTGTTCGTCGCCCAGAACTCGCAACCTTCGTACGCGTTGCGCGACACCGCATCCGCGCACGGATCGACGCACGCGCCTTGGCGACAGAGTTGACCGTCGGCGCATTGCAATGCGGTGGCGAGAGACGCGCCGTCGTCGCTGCAGCGAAGCGTCGCATGGCCATCGGCGCTGCAGGCGGTCGCGCCGGGCGTGCAGATCGGGCAGGCGCGCGAAGGCGCGGCGTCGGCGCATGCATCGGGGGGCGCGATGTCGATGGATGTGTCGTTGGTGTCAGCGGTGAGTGCGTCGTCGTGTGCGTCGACGAACGAGACAGGCGGGGAGCAGGCGAGCAGCGTGA
Source organism: uncultured Myxococcales bacterium (assembly GCA_966212315.1). Taxonomy (GTDB): domain Bacteria; phylum Myxococcota_A; class Polyangia; order Polyangiales; genus CBIHQZ01. The sequence continues at coordinate 4,004 of CBIHQZ010000606.1, read as the reverse complement.
GCGCGAGAAAAAGTGTTGCGACGGCGACGTACGCGCACTTCTCGTGGTGAGCCTTTCGAACCACGCTCAGTGGTCCGGTGCGTCCTTCGACTTCGTGCCTCGAAGACTCGGCACTTCGCTCAGGATGATCGGAAGAAACTCGAGGATCGGGGGACACTCGATGATCGGGGGTGGACCGGGTCATCGCGTTCCCATCCTCATCCTGAGCCTGTCGGAGGACGCGAGTGCGCGCATCGGGCTGCCTCGCCCCGCTCGCTCACTTCGGGCGAAACGGCTTCCAGCTGCGGAGGAACTTGATGAAATCGCCACGCAGGTCGAAGTGGAGCACGGCGCGTCCGACTTCGTTTCCCGAGTCGTCGAAGAGATACGCCGGGAGCGTGGTGATCGTGCGTGCGAGATCGAAGAGCGAGACTTCCTTCGCGCCGTCGAAGCGGTAGGTACGCCCGTCGTCGCCGCGGAACGAAAACGCGTACGGGAGCCTTCGTTCGCGCACCAGCGATCCGAGCCCGAGCGTGCCGTCGAACGACGCGTCGGTGGCGAGCCCTGCGACCCGCACCGTGCCGTGAAGGCGCGCGATCGCATCGCCGATCACGTTCGCAACGCCGGACAACTCGGCCTGCGCGTCGAACTCGATGGGCATCTCTTCGCCCGGGTTTTCCAGTCGATGCCAGCTGCCGCGCATCACTTCGTGAAACTTCACGCCGATCATGCCGATGGCTTCCTTCCGAGTTTCACCGGCTTCACCGGGTCCTCGAACTGATCGTCGCGTACGACCTTCTCGCGCAGCGCCGGATGCTCGGCGACGTTCTCGCTCTTGCCGAACGCTTCGACCATCGCGGGGATGTCGGCTTCGGTGACGTGACCGAAGAACGTCATGTCGGGCATCACCGCGACCGTCGCGCCGACCCAGCACACGTCGAGGCAACCGCTCGCGAGCACGCGAACCCTGGTGTGAAGCCCCGCCTGCGCGACCGCGCCTTTCAACGCCGCTTGCAGCGCTTCGGATCCCTTGGCAGCGCACGAGCCTTTGGGGTTTTCGTCGGGTCGACGGTTCGTACAGACGAACACGTATCGTTCGCGTTTCGGCATGGCTCGGCGTTTATAGTACGTTCCGCGTCGAATTGAAGGGCTCGCTCGCGCTGCTCGCCATCGTGTCTCTCGCGCAGCCCCGCGCGGTCGACCTCTCCCGCGCCCCGTGGACCGCGGTGATGGAGCGGCTGACCGCGCACGATCCGCTCGGCGCATCGCGCGAACTCGAACGCATCGCGGACAGCGATCGATCGATTGCCCCCTGGCAACACGCGTACGCGTATCGCTGGGCCGGGCGGCTCGCGATGGAGTCGGGTCACGAACCCGAAGCGGCGCGTGACTTCGATCGCGCGATCGCGAGCGATCCGTTGAGCATCGATGGCCGCTTTTCGCGCGTGCACCGCGGCGAACTGGCATTGCGCGCCGGGAACGATCGCGAAGCCCTTCGCTGGCTCGAGCCGGTCGAGCACGATCCCGACACGTTGATTCGCACCTACGCGCAGGACCGATTGCGTACCGCGCGCGAACGCTGGCGCCGCGTGCTCTCGCGCCGCATCGCCGAAGGCATCCTCGCGCTCACGGCCCTCGCATGGCTCGTGCGAATCGCGCGTCCGTCGCGCTGGAAAGGCCGTTCGCAATCGTTCGGTCGCGCACTCCTCGCGGCTGAAGCGATCGCCATCGCCGGCACGCTCGTCGTCCATCGCGCGATCTCGCAACTCGCACTCTCGGGATGGATGCTCGCGGCCATTCCGTCGGGACTCGCAGCGGCCACGTTGTGGGCCACACGGCCACGCGAACGAAGTGTTCCGCGCGAAGCGCTGGCGTGGATGGTGTTCGCACTCGGAGCAAGCGCGGCGCTCTATCTCGCGTGGGACTTTCTCTGGTGGTCGGCGGAACGACCGCTCACGTCCGCGTGATCGAGCTCTTCGGTACGACGCGCGTCACCTCGCAGTCGGTTCGCTTTTAACGGGCAGTTAACCGTCCGTTAACTTGCGACCCGGTAAACGTCTGCCGCATCCCGCGGACGCGATCGCGATGACGAGAGGGCGATGTCGATGAAGAGAGTCGAGGCGATCATCAAGCCGTTCAAGCTCGATGAAGTGAAAGAGGCACTCGCCGAAGTGGGGATCCAGGGGATGACCGTCACCGAGGTGAAGGGCTTCGGCAGGACCGGCGGCAAGAAAGAGGTCTACCGCGGCAGCGCGTACGTCGTGGACTTCGTGCCCAAGGTGAAGCTCGAGATCGTCGTGCAGGACGACCAGGTGAACGCAGTGATCGACGCGATCGAACGCAGCGCGAAGACCGGACGCATCGGCGACGGAAAGATCTTCGTGATCCCGATCGAGGAAGCGGTTCGCATTCGCACCGGCGAGCGCGGCCCCGATGCCGTCTGAGCCGCGCGGTTCTCGCGCGAGATGCCATCAGTGACACCGCGCACGACGCGGGAAGTAGCAATCAATTGCGCTAATCACAGCGCACGAAGGAGTAGCGGAGCATGAGACCGACAGATGCGATCGAAGTAGGCAAGAAGCACGGCGCAGTGATGGTGGACTTGAAGTTCTGCGATCTGATCGGTCAGTGGCAGCACACCAGCGTTCCGTTCCACCGCTTGAACGAAGCTGCGTTCGAAGACGGCTTCGGGTTCGACGGCAGCTCGATCCGCGGATGGAAGGCCATCAACGAGTCGGACATGTTGCTGCTCCCGGATCCGGGCAGCGTGCAGATGGATCCGTTCATGGCGCAGCCGACGCTGTCGCTCATCTGCAACATCATCGACCCGATCACGCGCCAGCCGTACGGCCGTGACCCGCGTTACATCGCGAAGAAGGCCGAGGCGTATCTCAAGAGCACGATGCTCGCGGACACCGTGTATTTCGGCCCGGAAGCCGAGTTCTTCGTGTTCGACGACGTGCGCTACGAGGTGAAGCCGGAAGGTCAGTTCTTCCAGGTCGACTCGGAAGAAGCCGCGTGGAACTCGGGCACGGGTGATCGCAACCTCGGTTACACGATCCGCCACAAGCAGGGTTATTTCCCGGTCGCGCCGCACGACAAGCTGATGGATCTGCGCACCGAGATGTGCCAGGCGCTCGAAGCGGTCGGCATCGAAGTGGAGACCAGCCACCACGAAGTCGCGACGGCGGGTCAGTGCGAGATCGACATGAAGTTCGACACGCTGACCCTCATGGCCGACAAGCTCATGTGGTTCAAGTACGTGATCAAGAACGTCGCGGTGCGCCACGGAAAGAGCGCCACGTTCATGCCGAAGCCGCTCTACGGCGACAACGGCTCGGGCATGCACTGTCACCAGTCGCTCTGGCGTGAAGGCAAGCCGCTCTTCGCGGGCGACGGCTATGCAGGCATGAGCGAGATGGCCATGCACTACATCGGCGGGATCCTGAAGCATGCGAAGGCGCTCAACGCGCTGACGAACCCGACGACCAACAGCTATCGCCGACTGGTGCCGGGCTACGAAGCGCCGGTGAACCTCGCGTACAGCTCGCGCAATCGCTCGGCATCGATCCGCATCCCGATGTTCAGCTCGTCGCCGAAGGCGAAGCGCATCGAAGTGCGCTTCCCGGATCCGGCGTGCAACGGCTACCTCGCGTTCGCCGCAATGATGATGGCGGGCCTCGACGGCGTGGAGAAGAAGCTCTCGCCGGGTGATGCACTCGACAAGGACATCTACTCGCTCTCGCCCGAGGAACTGAAGGAAGTGCCGCACGTCTCGGGCTCGCTCGCCGAAGCGCTCGAAGCACTCGAGAAGGACCACGAGTTCTTGCTCAAGGGCGACGTGTTCACCAAGGACCTCATCGAGACCTGGATCGACTACAAGCGGACCCAGGAGAACGATCCGGTTCGTCTGCGCCCGACGCCGATGGAGTACTACCTCTATTACGACGTGTGATCGGACTTCGCCCTCCGTGCGGCACTCCATCGCTGCGTTCTGTCGCAGAGATGTCGCAGATCGCTCCGCG
>CBIHQZ010000605.1:0-4971 GCA_966212315.1 uncultured Myxococcales bacterium | reverse complement strand
CGTGATGGGTCAGAAGCAGAAGGTGCTGATCTACCGCGTGACGCCCGACGGCGTGATGGACGAGCCGCGCGCGATCGAACTCGATGCGAGCACCTACGTGCACGATTTCACGGTCACCGACCGGTACATCGTGCTGTTCCTCTGTCCGCTCGAATCGGATTCCGCGCGCATCGTGCTCGGTCTGTCCGCGCCGGTGAACGCGATGACGTTCAACGCAGAGCGACCCGTGAAGATCCTTCTCGTTCCGCGCGATGGCGGCTCGCCGCGCGAGGCGACCGTCCCCGCGTGTTTCGTTCTTCACTTCGCGAACGCGTTCGACACCGAGCACGGCAACGTCGTGGTCGACGGACTACGACTGCCAGGCTTCCCGAAGATCCCCGACTTGCTGACCGGCGCGTTCGATCCGAACGACAACCCCGAGGCATTTCTCACGCGCTTCGAGATCGATCACGAGACGCTCGCCGTCACCGAACGCTCGCTCTGCATTCATCCGATCGAGTTGCCCACTGTTCATCCGCGCCTTCGCGGACGACCGCATCGCTACGTCTATGGCATCTGCATCGAGCGACCCGGTGCGGATCCGATCTACACCGGCCTCGTGAAGGTCGACACCGCCACCGGCGAGACGATCTACCGCGAGTTCGCGCCGAACATCACCGCCGAGCCGCTGTTCGTCCCCGCCCCCGGCGGCACCGAAGAAGACGATGGATGGATCGTTACGCTGCTCTACGTCGACGCCGAGGATCGCTCGCAGTTGCACGTCCTCGATGCGCGCACGATGGAGCCCGTCTGCATCGCCGCCCTCCCCCATCACGTCCCCCCCGGCTTCCACGGCACGTTCCTTCCGCGCTAAGACCGTCGCCTCCATGGACATCCCCGTTCCGAGCGCACCGCTCGTGCAAGTTCGCTTCGACGCCGCTGGCAACGCAATCGGCGCACGCGCATGGCATCGACTCGATCTTCCGCCTGCCGAAGTCATCGCCCGCGTCTCGCATCTCGCGACCGACAGCGACATCGCGCGGCATCTACCGTCGACGCTCGCGATGGTTCGTCACATCAAGCGCACCGGCGACATCATCGACCTCGGGCTGCAGTTTCGCGTCGCGTTCCTGAGCGTGAAGTTCGGCACCATGATGCGTCTCGCACTCGAGAGCGGCGTCGCGAAGCTCTCGTACATCTCGGGCGAACCGCGCGATCTCGCGCTCACCGTGCGGCTCCATCCCGAGGGCGACGCGGCGAGCGTCATCGAACTCGAGGTGGGCTTCGACGTCGACTCGCTCGGATGGGTGACGAAGTACTTCCTCAAACACCACCCCGAGATCCGGATGGGGATCTTCTCGGGCGTTGCATGCACGGTGATCTCGGCGGCCGCTGAACTCACGCGACGGCGCGATTAGCCCACGAGAGCGTTCGCGTGCCTCGATTCGCAAACACCGCCGTGCTCGCGTGGACCCTAACCGTCGCTGCGTGTGCGTCGCGCGCGATGCCACCGCCGACCTCGTGTCCACCTGCGTCTCCGACGCCCGTTGCGACCGCATCGTCGAGCCCGCCGACCGCGGCGGCTTCGAGTGAACCGATCGTCGACGGCGCGAGCGTGGTGCGAACACCCGTCACCGTGAATGGCCGCGCATTCATCGAGATCAGAACGCCCCGCGCAACGTTTCTCCTGCCTCGCCCGGCCGATCCGCCGCATTGCACGACATCGATTCTCGCGGACGGCCCGTTCGTCGCAGCGACTGCGATCAGCGCCGCGATCGTTGCGGGGCACGTACTCGTCGCGACCGAGCGATGGGAGCGTCCGCAACAAGCGACGATCGCGTGGACACTCGATCTCGCGCACCCGTCGCCGCACGAAGAAGCATGGCCACGGGCCGTGGCACCCCGCGCGTTCGTCCATGCCGGCGCGATCGGACTGAGCGTGTGGCTGCAAGGAGCCGGAAGTTCGTTTCGTCGCTATCCGCAGGGTGCGCTGCCGCACGATGCCGACCGTGCGATGCCCGAACTGTCGAGCGTGCGCGGCATCGCGTCGTCACCCGACGGATCGCTCTTCGTGTGGGACGCGCGCGCCATGAGCGAAGAAGGCAGCCCCGCATCGACGCTGTCTCGCATCGCGCCCGACGGTTCGATCACGCGCACCGCGGGCATGCAGCACGGCGTGATCCTCGGCGTGCTTCCCGATGCGAACGGAGCGCAGTTGTGGCGCTCACCGATCGGCGGACATCGCGGCTCGTTCACGACGCTGCAACGACTGTCGAACGCGCTCGTCGCGCAGAACGATCTCGCCGTGCTCGATCCGATCGAAGGGTTCTATTACCGCTGCCCGTTCTACGCGCTCGAGACCGACGCCTCGAGCGATCCGCATGGCCGTCTCGTGTGCGGCGACGGCGAGACATACACGCTCGCGCGCGACGTGGTGCGGCCCGGACTCGCTTTCGGCGCCAACGTCGTGGCGTACGCGAACGGTTTCGTTCCGCTCGCAGCGCGTGCGACGCCCGACGCGCACGAGATCGTCGTCGAGACGTTCGGCGGCCCGATCGCACGCTTCCCCGTGCGCGGTGTCGTTCATGGCGCGGCACTCGCCGCCGAAGGCTCGCGAATCGTTCTCGCGTGGACCGACGGCGCCGACCGCGATGCGCCCGGCACACGCCGCGTGATCGCCTCGATCGACTGTCGCTGACCTCACCCCCGCTGCCGCGCGCCCCTCTCCCTCCGACGCCCGCGCTGCGAGCGCGAACGCAGGCATCGTCGAGAGAGGGGCTGGAACGATGGCGGCGGGGGATGAGGACCGGGAACGAGGTAGTACGATGGTCAGCAGCGTTGAGTGCGCAGTGCGCTGTGTTTGTCTCGGCCCGAATGCGTCCTGCGTGGCTTCCGGTGAATACAGTGCTGCCGCGGCGCCTTCGATGCAGGCCCCGCGTCCTCGACGTTGCCGGCCTGCCGCACCGCACCGAGTACAGCTCACAGATCACGCCTCATCTTTCGAGCCCCTCTCTCGACGATGCCTGCGTTCATGCGTCGGCGCGGGCATCGAGGGAGAGGGGCACGCGGTAGCGGGGGTGCGGTCACACGCGCTCGCACGCGCATCGACAGCACGCTGTCATGCCGCGATTGATCGACAGCTCTTCACCCCCGGCTGCGCCGCGCCCCTGTCCCTCCGACGCCCGCGCGTCGCGCGTGGGCCCGAGGCGTGGGCGGAAGGGGGGGGGACGCGGGGCGCAGCGTGGGGGGTCAATGGTGGCCGGAGGACCGCCCCGCCCGAGCGCATGCCGCGCGCTCCTCCTCGCACTTCACATCAGCGCGACGTTCGCGCCGTCCGACCGATGCGCTCGCACGACACGCCGCTCGCGATGCGTGCCATGCCCGCCGCACGCAGTTCCCACTCACGCCATCATCCTTCGAGCCCCTCTTTCGACGACGCCTCGCGTTCGCGCGCCACACGCTGGCGTCGGAGGGAGAGGGGCAGGCGGCCGCCGGGGTGAGGTGTGCGCTCGCGCGAATTCCATGAATCGCGCTTGACTCGGCGCGCCGTCGGACGGATACCCCGCCCACCTCACGTGGGCCCACATCGCCCGCAATGAGTTTTCTCGGGGGAGAGACACGCATGCGAACGACCTTCTTCATCATTGGAATCATTGCTTTGACCGGCTGCGCGACCACGCCCGTCTCGCACGCCCCCATCGACTCGGCCCGCGCCGCGGTCACACGAGCGTTCGAATCGGGCGCTTCGCAGGACGAACAGGCGGTCCCGTATTTTCACGCTGCGCGCGAAGAACTCGCGAACTCCGAGCGCCTCGCGCGCGACGGCCAGGGCGATCGCTCGCGCACGATGGCGATGCGCGCCGAAGCCGACGCGGACCTCGCGTGCACGGTAACGCGCCACTCGATCGCGCAGCACGAAACGCAGGAAGCAACGCGCGGCGCACACAACGCGGAACAAGCCGAGCAGACGATCGCAGGGGGACGTTGAGATGAAGCGCACGACAATCTGGTTCGCGTTGATCCTCGGTGCCGCGACGTTGGCGGCCTGTGCCGAGACCCCGGCCGAACTCACCTGCGCGCGTGTCGCGATCACGCAGGCGAGCGGCAGTGAAGCGAGGGAGGGATCGCCCGCGGACATCGAGCGCGCTCGCGCCGCGGTGCGCGAGGCCGACCAGTGCATCGAGAACGGCTGCAACGTCGACGTTGCGCGCGACCTCGCCTACGTCGCTTCGCGCCGCGTGCAGCGCGCGGAAACCGAGGCGCGCATCGCCGAACAAGTGCGCGTTCAGCAAGACGCGTATCGCCGTCATGTCGATGCCACGCAGCGCGCACGCATGCCGCAGCCCGAAGGTGGCGGCGGTGTCGCGCAGTCGCCGAACGCGACGCCGGCGCCGGTGATGGTTCGCTGACCGACTCGCCCCCCCGCCCCGCGCGCGATCGTCCGATCCGCATTACCGTCTCGTTCCGATGATTCCCCTCGTCCTGCTCGTTCTCGGTGGCGTGCTGTGTGCGCCGTACGCGGTGCGTGTTCTCGGCGCGAGCATCAATCGCGAAGCATTCGAAACCGTCCTGCGCAAGCTCCTCTCCGCCAGCAACGGCAGCCGCGCGCTCAAGCTCACCAAAGCTGCCGCCGCGAGCCCGCTCGCCGGCGCGATCGAGTCGGCGCTCGTCGTCTGTCGTGACGGCACTGCGGTTCCCGATCGCGAGTCCGCGGACTACCGCAGCGGCGCGCTCGATCGCTCACCCGATGCCGTCATGGCGCGCGTGCGCACGGCCTACGACCGCGGGTTCGTCACCACTGCGCGTCCCCTCGTCGTCGCGCGGCGATTCGCGATCGTGGGGATGCTGCTCACCGCGGCGTTCCTCGTGGTGGTCGCGCTCGGCGTCGAAGCGATCGGAGCCACTTCGATCATCGGCGCGCTGGTGCTCTTGATCGTTCTCAACTCGCTTCGCATCGAGCGAAGAATGATTCGCGACGCGCAGCTGCTCTTC
>CBIHQZ010000604.1:0-4972 GCA_966212315.1 uncultured Myxococcales bacterium | reverse complement strand
TGCTGGCGCGCTGGACCTCACCCCCGGCTGCCGCCGCGCCCCTCTCCCTCCGACGCCGCGGCGCAGCTCGCGGGGCGCGGGCGTCGTCGAAAGAGGGGCTGGAACGATGAGGGCGTGATTGTGAACTGCGCGCGTTGTCGTGCGGCGGGTCGGCGAGGTCGAGGGCGGCCAGTGCGAGCGATGGAGCGTCGCGCGCAGGCGATGCCAAGCGTGCGCGGGGCAGACGACGCAGACTCATTCACTCGAGGTCGCATTCGTGCGCGCGCCACCGGCGCGGTGCACCGCGCTCACAACGCTTCTGCGCTCGTACTACCTCGTTGCCGCTAGCACCCTCGCGCCAGCATCGTTCCAGCCCCTCTATCGACGATGCCTGCGCTCACCGCCATGCGGTGGCATCGAGGGAGAGGGGCGAGCGGCAGCGGGGGTGAGGTTCCGTGCCTGGCTCAATGCCAGGCGGATGCGACCTTCACCGGCTGCCCGCTCTGATCGTGCTCGTCGAGCAGCGCTTGCGCTTTCGCCACGCAGCCCGTGCACGACGCAAACGAACTGCCGTGCGCGCACTTCACGACCTGCGCGCTCGCGGGGGCGTCGAAGAACGAGGGGTCGAGATGACGTCCGCACGCGACGCAGTGGATGTGCTGCGGTTCGGTGCGACGCGGGGCGGTGTTGACGGGGGGGCGAGCTGCGGGGCCCTTGCCGCGGGCGGCGAGGCGGCGATCACGTCGATTCATCGTTCGCGTGAGGTAGCACGGAACGCGGGCGATTCGTCTCGAATCAGAAGGCCGACAGGCCGCGCGTGACCGCGTCGTGCCACACCGAAAGCGCAGGCGGATCGCTCTCGAGGCGGTAGTCGCACGACGGCCAGTCGAGATCGAAATAGCTCACGTACATGGGCGGGTAGTTACGCGAGATCCAGTACCGGATCGCGTTGCGCAGGAAGTCGGCGCGACCGTTGGCGCTGCCTACGACCGGGCACGAGCCGATCTCACCGATCGCCCAGGGCTTGCCGTGCGCCTGCGCGAAATCGATCACCTTGCCGAACTCGATCTCGACGTCACGGACGCTCCCACCGTCGGCGCCCGAGTTGTAGCTGTCGACGCCGAAGACTTCGATCACGTCGTCGCCCGGATACATCCCGTTCGCTCCCAGGAGCGGGCGGTTCATCGCGATGTTAGGACGCATCGAGTACTCCATGATGATCAGCGTCGCGTAGATGCGAAGCCGCGGACGCGTCGCGCGGACCTGGTCGGCGATCGTGCGGATGTGCGCCCACGCGGCGCGGTACTGGGCCGGCGTGAAGGTGTGGTCGACGTACAGCTCGTCGTCCGGCTCGTGCCAGTACGTCCAGAAGACCGTGTGATCGTCCGCAATGCCCTGGAAGAAACTGCGGAAGTCCGCATCGTGCATCCCGGCGACGACTTCGGCGGGAGGATATTTGAACGAGTATGCAGATGCAGCGTTGCGTGCAATGTCCTGCGCTTGAATGCGGTTCAGATAAGGACTCGTTCCAGAATTGCCGTCGAACGTGCGGCGCACACGAATCGCGCCGAATGCGGCATTGATCTGGTCGAAGTGCGCATTGTCCGTCGGATTGAATGCGGCACCGAACAATGTGTCGTTAGTGGGCGTGCCCGCATCCGTCCTCGGTCCGGAGTCGGTGCCGGTGACAACGTCGGTAGACGTGCCCACGTCGGTACCCGTGACAACGTCGGTGCCCGACTGCACGTCGTCACCAGTCGAGCCATCGATGGCCGTCGTGCTGTCGAACGCTGCGTCTCGCGACGTGTCGACATCGGTCGAACCGCCGTCGCGCGCGCTGTCCGCCGACGAATCGGTGCCCGTGTTGTTGCCGCCGCCACACGCGACGAGCGCGAGAGCCGTTACAAGAGGAACGCCGAGTCGAAGTGTCTTCATCGTGCATCGAGCGATAACACGACAGCTGGACCGTGGGCGAGAACGGCCCTCTCTTTACGCGAAGCGATGGATCACGCGTCCGCGCTCGCCGCGACACAACGATCGAATTCGTTCGGATCGTGCGCGCAAATCAAACGAACGTCTCGCGAATGTGCCTGTGCGAGTGCCCGCAGGCGACGTTGATTGTTCCGCCGGAGAACGTCGTCCATCGCCATCACCGTCTCGAACGCACGCAGCCCGCGCGGGCATTCGGCGACATCGCCCTCGACCTCGGCGTGATGGAAGTACGCGTCGCCGCTGTGCAGCAGCCATCGATCGCTGGTGCGAACCGCGACGCCGCAATGTCCGCGGGTGTGACCGTGCAGCGGCACGAGCAATACCTCCGGCGGGACGTCCGCGATCGCTTGCACGGCTTCGAACCCGAACCACGATTCGCCGGCCGTCCGGTGGATCTGCCACGCCGGCTCGTGCGCCCATTGCGTGGTGCGGTACCGCTCGCGCTCGCGCAGCGTCTTGCGCGCCATCGCGGCGTCGTGCTCTCGGCCGAACACGTGAACGGTCGCTTTCGGGAAGTCCGGAAGCCCGCCCGCGTGATCGAGATCGAGGTGCGTCACCACGATGTGCCGCACATCGCTCGCGGAGAATCCGAGACGCTCGATTTGACGGATCGCCGCGACGTCCGGGTCGCGCGTCGGGCGCGTGATCGCTGCGAAGCCGGCGCCGAGTCGTTCTTTCGGATGCGCGATGTCGTCGAGTCCGATTCCGGTATCGACCAGCACGAGGCCGCGTTCCGTCTCGATGAGAAGGCAGTGACACACCATGCGTCCGGGCGAGAGCCATCCGCCGGTTCCGTTGATCAGTCGCGCGGACAGCGGGCAGAGCGACGCGCAATCGAGATGATGAACACGCATGGCGGCGAGGCTACATGCACTCGCCCTCCGCCGCGCTTCGAACTATCGCAGTCGACGCTTCGCGTCCGCGTTGCCGATAGGCCATTGCCGCGCACCGCGTAGCAACCGAGACTGGATCCGTTCTTCGCACACGGAGCGTACCGACGTGACAGCTACTTCTCTTCGCCGCCGCTTTCCGACGGCCGTCCTCGTTGTCTCTTCGTGGCTCGCAGCGTGTTCGGGCAGTACGCCGGGCGACGCTTCCACCGCCGATGCGGCCGTGGACGCGAGCACCGACGCACCGATCGATGCGATCGACCCCGCGATCACCGACTGCGATCCGCTCGTGCCGCAAGTGTGCGCGATGCCGTGGCCGTCGAATCTCTTCCTCCGTCCCGATGCAACGCGCGTCACGGGCTACAGCCTCGAGTTCGGTGCGACGACGTTCCCTCGCAATTCGTACGGACACCACGCCTCGCCCGCGCCCTTCCGACGGCTCGATGGGTATGGCGTGAGCGTCCCTGTGATGGTCGTGCTCCCGAACGTCGACATCACCGGCTGGGCGACCGAGGACCACATCGAGCGCTCGCTGGCTGCCGACGCGCACGCGCTGCTCTACGCCGTGACCGGCACGACGCTCACGCGCGTGCCGTACTGGGTCGAACTCGACAGCCATCAACCCGATCCCGCGCGGCGAACGTTGTATCTCCGCCCTGCGGTGATTCTCGAAGAGGCGACGCAGTACATCGTTGCCTTCCGCGACGTACACGACACGAGTGGCGCCGCGATCGCACCGAGTCCCGCATTCGTCGCGCTGCGCGATCACACGAGCGACACGATGCCCGCTGTTGCACCGCGGCAACCGCGATTCGACGCGATGTTCACGCTGCTCGAGCAAGCCGGGATCGCGCGCAACTCACTCACGCTCGCGTGGGACTTCAACACCGCGAGCGGCGACGCGCTCCACGGCACGCTGCTCCAGATGCGCGACAGCGCACTCGCGGCCACCGGTCCTTCGGGCCCGATGCTGACCGTCTCGCACGTGAGCGAATACATCCCTGCCGATGACGGCAGCGGCCGACCGGTCAATTCGGACATCGCCATCGAACTCACCGGAACGTTCGAGGTGCCGAGCTATCTCGAGCCGTATCGCAACGGCAGCTTCCAGGGGACGGTGCTCCATCTCGACGCGAACCGTCATGCCGTCGCGAACGGCACGCGCCACCCGTCGTTCTGGATTCGCATTCCGTACAGCGCGATCGACGGATCGCACACGCCGCACGGCATCTTGATGTACGGACACGGCTTGCTCGGGAGCGGCGACGAAGCGCGCGCGGGCTATCTCGGCGAGATGGCGAACACGTCGCACTTCATCGTGGTATCCGCCGATCTCACCGGCATGTCTGCCAACGAGTTCGCATTCGTGCTCGGCGCACTCGACGACATCGGCAACTTCGTCACCATCGGCGACACGCTGCATCAGGGCCTTGTCGAGTGGGTGCTGCTCGCGCGCGCTGTTCGCGAACGACTCGACACGATGCCCGAGGTGGCTTCGCGCGGCGTGATGATCGATCACTCGCAGCTCTTCTACTCGGGCAATTCACAGGGCGGGATCTTCGGCGGCACATACCTCGCGATCTCGCCCGACATCCGTTACGGGCATCTCGGCGTGCCGGGGAACAACTACTCGTTGCTCCTCCATCGCTCGACCGACTTCGAACGCTTCTTCAACGGCCTGCAGATCGAGTATCCCGACATCGAAGGGCAATCGATCGGACTCGGCGGGCTCCAACTCCTCTGGGACTTCACGGACCCGGTGAGCTACCTGCGCCATGTGACCGCGCAACCGTTCGACCCCGCGTCGCCGCACTACGCGCTCTTCACGCCGGCGAAGGGAGACCATCAGGTTTCGGTGATGACCAACGAGATCGCGGCGCGATCGAACATCGGCATCGCGTTGATGGACCACTACGACGACGAGCGGACGCCCGCGCTGATCACGCAGCAGACCTACCCGTATCGCGGCTCGGGCGTGGTGCTCTACGACTTCGGCAATTCGTGGCCTTCGCCCGGCAACCACCTCACCGAGGACGGAATGCCAGATCCGCACGAGTCGCCGCGGCGATCGCCGGAAGAGCAGGCGCAAGTTGTTCATTTCTTCCGAAACG
>CBIHQZ010000603.1:0-4978 GCA_966212315.1 uncultured Myxococcales bacterium | reverse complement strand
CATCGGCCATTCGGAATGTGCGAGCGAGCGACCGTTGGGCGGGGGGGTGAGATACAGCGGCATCGTCGCGAGCAGCGGCGTCGGCGGCGTTTCGCTGCGAACGCAGGTGGATGCTTGCGCGCCGCACACGATGACCGGGCTGATGCGCGCATGGTCGCGGGCGTACATCACGAGGCCCGAAGCGTCGCAGCGCACGACCACGCGTTCGTCGAACGTGTGACGCGCGGGCGGTTCGACGCGGATGAGATCGGTCGCGCCGAGGACGTCGATGCGGAGCACGCGCCACTCGTGTTCGCTCGCGATCGCGAGGGCGAGTTCGCCGTGACCGCGCGAACAGAACTCGATCGTGGGCGAGTGACCTTCGATCACGCGCTCGGCGACCGGAACGATCTCCGCGCGATCGGTGTCGGCCATGGTCGTGACGAGACGAACGAGGCTCGTGGTGGCGGATGCCGCCGTCGTGAATGCGACGAGCGCGGCACGCTGGTAACTCGCGATCGCGACGTGTTCGTCGAGCGCTGTCTGCCGGCCACGCTCGGGATCGCGGGCGCGCTCCGCGGCTTCGCGCGAGGGCGGCACCAGTGTGGTGGCAACGGCTTCGCGACCGGGCACGAAGCGTGCGACCGCGGTGCCACTCCACGGGGTCCATTGTGCGAACCACAATGCCGTCCCGGCCGACGCCGCATCGAGCGCGACGTGAATGCCCGCGAGTGAATCGCCGACGGGCGTGACGCGCGCTTCGGTGGGTTCGCTGTCGAGGCGAAACACGCGCAGCGGTGCGAGGCCGTCCTCGGAAGGATCGACCAGTGCATCGATGCGCGCGATGCCGCTCGGGCCGAGACGCCACGCGTAAGCGGGTTCGTTGGCGAGCGGCGACAAGTGATACGCCTCGCCCTCGCGCACGACCTCGGTGACCGCGGGAAGTGGCGCGCCCACGAGAAAGCGCGTCGGTGTTCCGAGAGGCGCAGGCTCGAGCCCGACCGTGGTGATGAGCGAGCCGGTGATCTCCGCGGCGACATCGGGTGCGATCGGGCCGGCTTCCGGTTCGCTGCGATCGTCGGGAGCAGCGAGCTGGATCTCCGCGGCGACCTGCGCCATCGCATCGGCGATCGGATCCATGTCGGTCTCGGGATCGCCCGCACGAATGCGCCAGACGAGTCCGACGCGCGACACCGCTTCGTGCAGCCGCCGCGTGCTCTGCGCGACGCGCGTCTCGGCGGCGGTGAGGCCGCGCGTGTTGTCGATCTCGCTCGCATGCGTCGCGAGTGCGCGGGCCAGTGGGACGCAGCGATCGAGCCAGGTGACCGATGCTTCGCCGGGTGTGGTCATCGCGAGCGCGCGCAGGCGTCGACGCGCGCCGTCGGGCGAACGCATCACCGTGTCGCCGTCGCTCCCGAGCAGACAACGCGAGAGCGCCATCAAGCGTCCGCGCTCGGAACGACTCGCGTGGCCCGCGGCGTTGCGTCGCCAGCGTTCGAGCCCCCACACGAACGTGAGCACGGCGATGGCCGCCATGATCATTCCCGCGGTCTGCGAATTCGCGATCGAGCGGCGGGACATCGAGATCGTTGGTTGTGACGCGCACCCGCCCCGACCGCAAGGGGCGTCGCGTGGACCGCGCTACTGCGCCGAGAAAAAGCCACGCATCGACGGTCGCGACCCGGCACACTGCGCCGATGCCGCCGCGCGTCGTTCATGCTTCGTGGATCGTTCCGGGCGACGAGGCGCCCATCGCGGACGGCGCGCTCGTGCTCGACGAAACAGGGACGGTGCTCGATGTCGGCCCGGCAGCGGAGGTTCTTCCGCGGCACGCCGGTGCGGCGGTTACCCGCGAGCAGGCGATCGTCACGCCCGGTCTCGTCAACGCGCACACGCATCTCGAGCTGTCTGCGCTGCGTGGCGCGGTTGCCGGTGGCGACGGATTCGTGCCGTGGGTCGGTCGGATGATGCGCGCGCGACGCGGACTCGATCCCGACGAGGCCGTCGATGCGATCGCACGCGGTGTGGACGAACTGGTCGCCGCGGGGACGGCCGCGGTCGCGGACATCGGCAACGGGACCGATGCATACGAAGCGCTCGCGTCGCGCGGCATGGCGGGGTGGTTCTTTCTCGAGACGAGCAGCGTCGAGCCCGGGGGCGATTCGCTCACGCATCTCGCCGAGCGGGTTCGCGATCACGCATCGCTCCGCACCGCGCTCGTTCCGCACGCGCTCTACAGCACCCATCGAGAGACGCTCGACGCGCTCTTCGCACACGCGCGCGCACAGGGGTCACGGCTATCGATCCATCTCGCCGAGTTCGCCGGGGAACGAGCGTATCTCCGCGATCGAAGCGGCCCGCTGGCGGCGGCCCTGGCGGGAAGCGCGGTGGTGAGTGATCGCATCGCGAGCGCGGCCGACCCGATCGCTGCATTCGTCGACACCGGCCTCGCCGGGCCCGATGTGCTCGCGGTGCATCTCGCCGACGCGAAGCGGTCGGAGATCGAACGGCTCGCCGCGACCGGCACGCGCGTGGTGCTCTGCCCGCGGTCGAATCTGTTCATCCAGACGCTCTTGCCGCCGCTGCTGGAAGTGTTGGCCGCGGGCATTCGTCCGGCGCTCGGCACCGACTCGCTCGCATCGAATACCTCGCTCGACGTGCTCGCCGAGGCTGCCGCGCTGCGCTTCCGATTCCCCAGCGTCGCGCCGCGCACGCTCTTCGCGATGTGCACCGCCTACGGCGCCGATGCGCTCGGACTCGCGTCGTTCGGACGGTTGCGCGCGGGGAACAAGCCCGGGGTGCTCGCGTTCGATATTCCGGCCGGGGCGCCGTCGCCGAGCGATCCGTTCGCGCTGCTTCTCGCGCAGCGCCCGCCGCCGCGTCGGTGGATCGTGAGTGCTTGATGTTCCAGTTGCGCACGCCCGCGCGGGCCTCATATACGGACCCTCCCGTGTTCCACCCGCACTCTCTCGCCCCGGTGCTCGCGTGATCGTCGTGCTTCGCGCCGATGCGAACGACGAGCTGGCGCGCGCGGTCGAACACGCGCTGCGTGCAGCGGGCGGCGACCCGAAGCGACTCGACGGCGATCGCATCGCGTTCCGCGTGAATGGCGTACTCGAGCACGCTGCCCGTGCGATCGAAGGCGTGGCCGAGGTGTACGACGAACCTTCGCCGCATCCACGCGCATCGCGTCCGGGTGGACGCAGCGTTGTCACCGTCGGCGGCGCTTCGTTCGGTGACGGCTCGGTGCAGATCGTCGCCGGTCCGTGCGCGGTCGAGAGCCCCGAGCAACTCTAGACCATCGCGTCCGCGTGTGCATCGCATGGCGTGCGGGTGTTGCGTGGCGGCGCGTTCAAGCCGCGTACGAGCCCGTACAGCTTTCGCGGTCACGGCGCCGAGGCGCTCGCCTGGCTGCGCGCGGCCGCCGATCGTCACGGCCTCGCGGTGGTCACCGAAGTGATGGAACCCGCGATGGTCGAGGCAGCCAGCGAGCACGCCGACATGCTGCAGATCGGTTCGCGAAACATGCAGAACTTCGCGCTGCTCGGCGCGGTCGGGCGCGCGAACAAGCCGGTGCTCTTGAAACGCGGGATGAGCGCGACGCTGGAAGAATGGCTGCTGGCGGCGGAATACGTGCTCGAGGCCGGCAATCCGAACGTGGTGCTGTGCGAGCGCGGGGTGCGTGGGTTCGATCCGGCCGCGCGCAATCTGCTCGATGTCGCCGCCGTGCCGCTGTTGCACGCGCGCACGCATCTGCCGGTGGTGGTGGATCCGTCACACGGCGTCGGCGTGCGTGACGCGGTCACACCGATGGCATGCGCCGCGGTGGCCGCGGGCGCCGATGGCGTGATGGTCGAAGTGCATCCCGATCCCGGGAGTGCCCGCAGCGACGGCTTTCAAGCGCTCACGTTGCCGATGCTCGATGCGCTGGTGAAGAAGGTCCGCGCCGTCGAACGCGCCATGCGCGAATAGCGCTCGCGAGAGATCCGATACGCCCCGGATCGATCAGTGGTTCACGCGACTTTGCGACGAAGACCGGCGGCGACTTCGCGCGTCTGCGCTTCGTCGGCGTTCTCTTCGAGACGCTTCAGCCGCTGCACGAGGACCGGCTTGCGCTTCGGCATCTGCCCCATGAGCAGGCGCTCGAGCTGTGCGATGGCCTGGCGCACGCGCTCTTCATCGCGATGCTCGAGCATCTGGAGGAACACTTCCTGATCGTCGGGAAGCTCGAAACCGGCGTTGAAGAACGCCTCGACCGAATCGCTGATCGCCTTCGAACCCTGCGCGGCGCCGATGCGGCGCAAGAGGTCCTGGCGCTTGTTCGACTTCGCGACGTCCGGCGCGCTCTCGACGACACGCGGAAGGTTCGCGTGCGGCACGAGGGCCTGGATGGTCTCGACGGCTTCCGGCTTCTTCTCGAAGAGTGCTTCGAGCGCTGCGCGGTACTGCTTCGACGCGGCATTCTGACGGGCGACCACTTCGGGTCGCGAATCTTCGGCGCGGTAGCTCTGGGTCCGCATGCGGTCTCGCTCACTAAACGACCGCTTCTCACGTTCACGCTGCATACGAAAAAACTCCTGGGTCTTTCTCGCCTGCTGAATCAGCGACGTCGCTGCGTCGACGAAAACTCGTCACGGTGCGCGGCACGATGTGGCAGCGCGCGGTACGTGCGGTGTTCGACGGTTCGGCGATGTTCAAGCAGGGATGAATGTCGTCGCGCTGGGGAAGCGCTCCGGCTGCACTCGCACGCGTCCCCGACGCGGGTGGGCCAGCGAGTCGGACGTTGCACCGTTTGAGGACACTCGGCAAGGGGGGTTGCGTGACGCGTCGGGTGAATTCTGCTCTCGCACAGTCGTGTGTCGTCCTACGCGGCGCCAGCGGCCGGAATTCCCGCGCGGCCCATTCATCGGGGCTGGCGAGCGCGGCCGTCAGCCACTGGTGCGAGCGAGCCAGCGCGCCAGCTGCCGACTCGTCCACCCGCGGGGGTCGCGGCGCTGCG
>CBIHQZ010000602.1:0-4985 GCA_966212315.1 uncultured Myxococcales bacterium | reverse complement strand
CTGAGATCACGTGCCTCGAGCTTCCGCACCGCGGGCGCGACGGTGAACACCACCGAGCAGCGCGAGATGCGCGCAACGGTCGACGTGCGCGTGACGACCCACACCAGCGTGCAACTCGGTTACGACAACATCAACGACCAGGGGAGTTCGCAGATCGGCAACCTCGGCGCCGACCTTCGCTGGCGTCTCGAATTCGAGTGAGCGCTCACGTAGTCTCGCGCGCGTCCGGCATGCGCGCCCCTCGTCGAAACACGCTCGTCGCCACGGCATTCGCTCTCGTGGGCATGTTCGCCGGGCGATTCGCGCGTGCGCAGTCGAGTGCACCGCCGAGCGATGCGCCGGCTTCTGCCGAACCATCCGACGCCGTCCCCGCGGACGCGACGCCGGGCGCCGATTCGTCCGCCGCTGCACCCGTCGACGCCACGCCGTTTCCGATCGGTCGCGTGACCGAGGTTCGCCTCGAGCCGTCACTCGTCGGTGAAGATCCATGGCTGCTCGTCGGTCTGCATCGCAACGATCCGCTCGATCGCCTGACGGCACGCGGGGCTCTGCGCGCGGCGCTCGCGAGCGGAACTTTCGCCGAGGCGCGTGTGACGGTTCGTCCGGTTCCGGGTGGGTTGCAACTCACCATCGCGGGCGAGCGACGCGTGCGGGTGCGCGAGGTTGCATTCATCGGCGTGTCGGCGCGACCCGCCGACGCGGCGCGGACCGAGTTCGGCGTCCGCAACGGCGCGTGGGTCACGGAGAGCGAAGTCGCGCGTGCGGTCGAGGCACTTCGTACCGCGTACGTGAACAACGGCTGGGATGAAGCGCGCGTGTCGGTGCAATGGCGCGAAACCGACGATCCCTCCAGGCGCGTCCTCATCGTCACCGTTGCCGAAGGTCGCGCGACCACGCTTCGACGCCTGGTGCTCGACGGGGTCCCGGCCGACGCCGACGAAGCCGTGCGCGGCGCTCTCGGTCTGGCCCCTGGCGAGGTCGCCAATCCGCAGGTCATTCGACGTGCGATCGATCCGATGGCGATCGAACTGCGCCGCGCCGGATACATCAACGCAACGCTGACGCCCGTGCGTTTCGAACGCGTGGGCCCCGCACTGGTCGATGCCATCATCACGGCTCGACCCGGCCCGCGGTTTCGCATGCGCTGGCTCGGCACCGCACCGTTTCCGGACACTGCGCTCGAGGCATCACTGCACATCGACGAAGAGCGCGGCGTCGACCCCACCACGATCAATCTTTTCGCAGGCCGGGTACGCGAGTTCTTCGTGCGGCGCGGCTACTTCGATGCACGCGTACGCGCCGAAGTTCGACTCGAAGGGCCGACCCGCGCCGAACTCCGATTCACCGTCGAACGCGGTGCGCCGATCGTCGTACGCGACGTCAGCTTTCCGGGCGCAGTGCACATGACCCCCGGCGCGATGCGCGAGGTGCTGTTCGAACTGATGCAGAACGAATTGCCGTTCGGCGAGTACCGCACCGCGGTGCGGCCCCACGACGGCGATCTAGCGGGCGGCGACAGCTTTCTCTGGATCCGGCCCGAGCAGATCTACGTTCCCGAGTTCTACGCCGAAGCCGCGCGGCGCATGGTGAACCGCTATCGCGAGATCGGCTTCCTCGACGCGAGTGTCGCGGCGCCGCATGTGGAGCGAGTCGCGCTGCCCGACGGCCGCAACGTGCTCGACATCGCATTCGCGGTCGACGAAGGGCCCCGCACGCTGCTCGACGAAGTGACATTCGAGGGCAACGCGCTGATCGCTTCGCGCCGCCTCGCGGATCAGACCGCGCTGCTCCTCGGCGTACCGCTCTCGTACGCTGCGCTCGACACGGCCCGCACCGCGCTCGTCGAGTATTACCGCGAGCAGGGGCACTTCTTCGCGCGGGTCGAATCGCACGTCGAGCGCTCACCCGATCGCAATCACGCGCGCATTCGTTTCGAGGTGCACGAAGGCCCCGAGGTACGCATCGGGCACGTCGAGATTCGTGGCAACGACCGCACCGACGAATGGGTGATCCTGCAGCGTATCGAATTGCACTCGCGCGATCTGTACCGCCCGTCCCGCATCCGCGCGACGCAGCGAAGGCTCGGCGAGACCGGCTTCTTCAGCGGCGTGACGATCACCCCGGTCGACCCCGACGTCGAAGCGCCGGTGAAGGACATCGTGGTGCAGGTGATCGAGGTGCTCCCGCAGTACCTCGAGCTTCGCGGCGGGTTCTCGACCGGCGAAGGCATTCGAGCCGGCATGGAGTACGGCTACCGCAACATCAACCTCGGTGGCCTCGCGCTCACCGCGGCGTTGAGCGTTCAGCTCGGTTACCAGATCCCGATCCTCGGCGATCCGGTCTACGCCGCGAACCTGAACTCACTCCCGATCGGCGATCGTTTGCGCCGCCGCATCTCACTGTCGTTGATTCTTGCCGCGATCCGACCGCTCGGTCCGTCGTTCCGCGGGAGCGTCGATATCGCCACCGCGCGCGTCATCGAACGTCAGTTCGCGATCGACACCAACAGCGTTGCCGCCACACTGCTGTTCCGCCCCGAGCGCGCGTACTCGATCGGCATCACCCCCGAGTTCCAGGCCAACAGCCTCGAGACCCTCGGCAATCAGACCCTCACGACCATCATCCAGAACGCGCGCGATCAGGATCGCGAGCGACTGGTGCGACTGCTCCTGCTCCCGGCCGGCAACACACTCGTGTACGCCGCGCGCATCACCGGCACGATCGACCTGCGCGATCAGGTCTTCAATCCGCATCGCGGCATCTATGCATCGGCGACCGCGGAGATCCTCGGCACGAGCTATTCACCCCCGACAGGCGCCTCGATGATGACAACCGCGTCGCCGACGCCGGGGAACACGATTCGCACGATCGCGAGCGTCGCCGGGTACATCCCGCTCCCGTTCCTCGGAATCGTCTTGGCGACCAATCTTCGCGCGGGGATCAACATCAGCCTCGACCGCGATCCATGTCGCGTGACCTACACCAATCGCCTGTTCTTCATGGGCGGTTCCGACTCCATGCGCGGCTGGCTGCAAGACACGATGGTTCCGCAGGACGTTGCCGAGAGTTACGCGGGGTCGGACATCATCGATCGCTGCACGGGACAGAGTCTCTTCCCTCCCAGCCTTCAGACCGGCAGTGATCCGGTGCGCGCGAATGCACTCATCGCAGCGACGCAACGCGGCGGTGATGCGTTCATCAACTGGCGGAACGAACTGCGCATCCCGCTTGGCAATACCGGCTTCGCCCTCGGCGCTTTTCTCGACGTCGGCAACCTCTGGAAGAACGTCTCCAACATCAACCTCACGCTGCGGGCAGCAGCCGGCGGCGGCATTCGTTACATCACCCCGATCGGACCGGTGGCGTTCGATCTCGGCTTCAATCTCGACCGGCGGCCATTCGAGGATCCGTTCGCGTTCCACTTCTCGATCGGGATCTTCTGAGTGGTCTCGCCGCACAAGCGAATCCCGCTTCGAACGGGCCGCTTCGCTGGTAAAACCACGCCATGTCTTCTGTGATCGGGCCGGACACCTGGGTTCGCATCGAGTACGAGCTGCGCGACGGGCGCGGCAACGTGCTCGAGAAAACCGAGGAGCCGGTCGAGTTCGTATACGGGTACAGCGATCTCCTTCCGGCGCTCGAAGCGGCGCTCGAAGGGATGACCAGCGGTGATGCCGTGAACGTGAGCATCCCGCCCGAAGACGCGTACGGAACGCGCGACGAAGCGAGTGTCTTCAAGGTCGAACGCACCGAGTTCCCCGACGACGCAGAACTCGAAGTGGGCGATGAGTTCGTGGCCGAAGGCGAAGACGGAACGCGTCTCACGATGCGCGTGGAAGAAGTCGAAGAGGAGTTCGTGGTGGTCGACGCGAATCATCCGCTCGCGGGCGAGACGCTCAACTTCCAGGTGCGCGTTCTCGAAGCGCGCCCCGCCACCGATGACGAGATGCTCGCGGCGAAGGCCGAGACGAGTGACTCCGCGGAACCCGACGGCGAGCCGTCGTAATCGTCGGTCGCAGAGAGACAACGAGTCCCGACTTCCGCCCGCCACACCGCCGACACACGCGACTGCTACCGTTCGTGGTGTGAACAGCGACTCTCCGCTTCGCGTCGGCCTGCTTCTCTTCCCGCGACTCACGCTGCTCGATGCAATCGCGCCGCACGAGGTGTTCGCACGGCTCCCGGGTGTAGAGACGTTGTTGATCGCGCGCTCGCTCGACACCGTGCGTTCGGAGTACGGCGTCGGCATCACCCCGACCGCCGCCATCGCCGATGCGCCTCCGCTCGACGTGCTGTGCGTTCCCGGCGGGCCGGGCGTCGGTGCACTGTTCGACGATGACGTCGTCCTCGACTACCTCGCCCGCGAGGCTGCTGGCGCGAAGTGGGTGACCTCCGTGTGCACCGGTGCGCTGGCCCTCGGCGCGGCCGGATTGCTGCGCGGCTACCGCGCCACCACGCACTGGCTCTCCCTCGACCTGCTCGCGACCTGCGGGGCGATCCCGGTCGCCGAGCGTGTGGTCCGCGATCGCAATCGCATCACCGGCGGCGGTGTGACCGCAGGGCTCGATTTCGCGCTGACACTCGCCTCGATCCTGCGTGGTGAGCCGATCGCGCAACACGCGCAGCTGCTGCTCGAGTACGACCCCGCGCCGCCGTTCGATGCGGGCTCACCGTCACGCGCCCCCGCCGGACTCGCCGATGCGATTCGCGCCGACCGCGCGTCGCTACAACGCACGCGTCGCGAATCATTGGAAGCGGCCGTACGCAGACGTGCTCCGACTCAATGAGCGTTGTTCGGATCGATCCGTTACGCGATGTGACGGTTCAATCCAGAGACGGCGTGCGTCACACGCCGAACATTCCATGACTCAATGACGTTTGCCGTCGCTACCACCCCAGCGACGTTCGAAGCGACGCCGCGAGTTGCGCACCCATCGCGGCCTGCGCAACGAGATTGGGATGATAATCGCAGCCCCACTCATTGG
>CBIHQZ010000601.1:0-4988 GCA_966212315.1 uncultured Myxococcales bacterium | reverse complement strand
GTCGCCCACCGGGGTGGAGCACGTAGAACGACAGATCGCGGGTGGTCATGTGGCGCGGCGCGAGGAGCTTCTGAACGATCGGCGCGAGTTCGCGCTCGAGCAGCGGCGCGAGTTCGCGATCGAGGCGGATGTGCAGCCCGCCGTCTTGCAGTTCGAACCCCATGATGTGTTCGGTCTGCGGGAACAGATGACTGTGGGTGGCGACGATGCGCGGACCGGATCCCCCTTCCCGCCCCGTGACGACCGCTGCGGCCGCTCCGTCGGCGAACAACACCGACGCGACCAGATTCGTGAGCGATCCGTCGTGGCGTTGGAACGTCAGCGACGAGAGTTCGACCGCGACGACGAGAACGGTCTCACCCGGGTACGCCCGCACGTAATCCGCTGCGCGCGACAAGCCCACCGCGCCCGCGGCGCATCCGAGTTCGGTGATCGGCGTGCGACGGCAGTCCGCGCGGAACGGCAGCTCGTTCATCAAGAGCGCGTCCAGCGACGGAATGAGAATGCCGGTGCACGAGACGGTGATGATGTGGTCGATGTCCTGCGGGGTCATCTCTGCGCGCGCGAGCGCATCGGGGATCGCTTGCATCGCGAGTCGAAGCGCGTGTTCGCGGTACAGACGCGACGTCTCCGCGAGAGGGCGTTGCTTCACGATCTCGTCGACGCCGATGGCGAAGTGCCGCTTGTCGATGTCGCAGCGACGGATGATCGACTCGATGTGCTCCGCGCCGCGGCCGTTCTCTCGGAACACGCGCGTCGCGTGCGCCACGGTTTCGTCGACCGTCATCGACCGTTCGGGAACCGCGACCGCGACCGAAGCTATGCGCGCCATGTCGATCTGATGACGCTGCGACCGCAGCGCGGCTCGCCCGCAACAGCAACGCGGATCAGCGCGATGATGGCTCGCACTCGCGAATGAGTTACGCGGCCGGTCCGTCGCTTCGCGCCGGTGCGGTGCTCACGCGTTCGATCGTCGCGAGCAGCTCGTTGTAGAGCGTGTCGCTGCGCGATTCGCATCCGTCCCAGTCGACGTTCCTGCGATTGGCGACGTTGTAATCGGGGCGCGCGATGCGATCGAGCGGGAGCGCGAAGTGCGGCGCGAGTTTCTGCTCGAGCAACATCACCGTCACCTCTTCGTTGTCACCGGTGACGTCGTCCACTTCGCGACCGACCGGGCCGAGCCCGTAGTTCGCCTTGATGCGCCGCGCTTTCGGCGCCACGAGCCAATGACACGCCTCGTGGAGGAGCTTCTCGGTGTCGCAACCGTGGTCGCGTGCCACGAAGAACGACCGTCCGTCGTAACCGACCGGCTGCGCGTGGAAGGGCGCCTTGCCTTGTTCGCCCGAAACGAGCTCGACTACACGTACGCCCTTGCCGGTCGTGCGCGTGACCCACGTGTGCAGATTTCGCCACTTCGTTCCGCAGCGGCTCTTCGGTTCCAGGCAACAGGGTGTTCGTCCGTCCCGCATCGCGGCGCAAACGCTAGTCGACGAAGGGTGGATTGGCGAGCGCGTCCGCGCGCGCTCGTGAAAGCGGCTTCACGAACGCACACAGGTACGAGGATCGAACGAGACGAGGGGGCGGGACGAGAAGCGATCAGGCCTTGGCGCCTGCTGTACCGTCGCTGGCTTCCTCGACGTCGGTGGCGGGCTCTTCGTCGTGACTGCCGCCCGACGTGCTGATTCCGTAGCTCGCGAGCTTGTTGTAGAGGCACCTGCGCGAGATGCCGAGCACACGAGCGGCCTTCTGCTTGTTGCCGCCGATGACTTCGAGCGTGCGAAGAATGAGCTGCTTTTCGGCTTCTTCGACGGTGGTGCCGATCGGGAAGCGCAATACGAGCGTGTCGTCGCTGTGGTTCGACGCCACTGCGCCGAGCATGCTGCGAGACACGGCGGCGTACGGCGCGAGCGGCGATGGCGCGGGGGGCGCCGGGGGGGGCGGCCGGAACGACGGCGGCGGGGCCATCGGGCGAGCCATGGGCATCTCGCTCGCGGCCATCGAGTCGGCGAACGAGCCGCTCTGCGTCGGCACCGGCGCCTCGCGCATCGACGACGAGCCACCACCCATGTGCAAGGGCGATACAGGCATCGAGTGCTGCGGTGCGGTCCCGGCGGGGATCGGCGGCTGCGCCTGATGCGAGCCGGTATTCTCCGTGCCGCGCGCGGCGGGGGCGATCACGTGCGTGCTGACGAGCTGGACCTCTTCGCCGCCGACTTCCTCGCCGCGGGCGAAGACGGCAGTTTGTTCCATCACGTTACGCAGTTCGCGCACGTTGCCGGGCCACGCGTGGGCGTAGAGGCGTTCGAGCGCGCCCTGTGAGAGACGCCGCGCCGGGGTGCGATAACGCGTGCCGAACTCACGCAGGTAATGCTCTGCGATGAGGGCCACGTCTTCGTGTCGATCACGCAGGGGCGGCAGCGCCACGGTGAAGACATTGAGACGGTAATAGAGGTCCTCGCGGAACGTGCCTTCCTTCACCATCTCGAGAAGGTCCCGGTTCGTCGCCGCGACCACGCGCACATCGGCATCGCGCTCTTTGCGGCCGCCGACGCGAGTGAACTTGAAGGTCTCGAGCACGCGCAGCAGCGAGACCTGCACGGCCGTTTCCATCGTCCCGATTTCATCGAGGAACAGCGTTCCGCGAAGCGCCGCGTCGAACTTGCCGTCGGCCGCGGTGACAGCGCCGGTGAACGAACCCTTCTCGTGACCGAACAGTTCACTCGCGATGAGTTCGCGCGGAATGGCACCAGTGTGCACAGGTACGAACGGGCCGTTCGAACGCTGACTGCGATGGTGGATCGCGCGCGCGACGAGTTCCTTGCCGGTACCCGACTCACCGACGATCAGTACGGTCGCATCCGTCTGCGCGACGCGCTGGATGCGGTCGAAGACTTCGCGAATCGACGGCGAAACACCGAGGATTCCTTCGAAAACGCCCTCACCGCTCGCGTGGCCCGGGTCGACGACGCGGCTCACCGGCGGCGCGTTCTGAACGAGCGTGGCGACCAGCGCGCGCAGGCGCTCCGGCTCCACCGGTTTCTGCAGGTAGTCCTGCGCTCCGAGCTTCAGTGCGTCGACGGCAGCCGCTACCGAACCGTGCGCGGTGAGTACGAGAATCGGCGCGCGGAACCCCCGCTCCCGCGCCGCACTCACGAACTCCAGGCCGCTTCGGCCGGGCAACTGAAGATCCGTCAACACCAGGTCGAACGAGTCATTTTCAAGCTGCGTGAGCGCTTCTTCAGCGCTTCCAGCAGTCACGGTCTCGATCCCGGGCGTCCCCTTGATCGACATGCGGAGCACGGCGAGATAGTCGGGGTCGTCGTCGATCAGAAGTACTTTGCGATTTCCGGGGGCGATCATGTTCGTCGGCGTGGCGATCATTTGCACACTCTTGAGGGGGTAGTGAACGTCCGTAGCGCTCGAGCGTAGGTGTTCGCAATTGACACGCCACGACCCGTGGCCGAGCGAGAAGGCCCTGATCATGCGCAGGCGGTACCCAATCTGTCAGGCGAGCGCGCGCAGGGTCGCCGCATCGGAATGAGTACGGTCAGACGCGCTTGCCGAAACGCGCACTGCGGGCACGAATCCGCTCGGTGCGTCGACGATGCAACCGGCTGCGCGGTCGAGGGTCGCGAGGTTCGGAATGCGGCGCGCCGTGATGCGTGGCGACGTGGCTGGCACCCACGATCATCGGCTTCAAGTGCGGGCCGCGGACGTGAAGTACGAACGCGACGGCGGAGCCGATGAGAAGCCCGAGCGCGAGTACGTAGAGCCAGAGCAAGGCAGCGAATACGGCACCAGCTGCGCCGTATGCGCCGCCGAGTCGTGGTGCGCGCGCGAGGTAGAACCCGAGGGCCAACGACGCGACGACGGAGATCACGCCGGAGGTGAGTCCGCCCCAGACGACGGCGAGGGGACGCGGGCGCTGGGCGGTGCCGAACGTGACGAACAGTGCGCTCGCGAGTCCGAATGCGACGCCGGCAACGGGCCATCGCAGCCACGCCACGGAGATCAGTCCGTCCAGCGGGATCTGCGTGACCTCGGAGAGGATGTGAAGCACGAACGGGCCGACGCTCGCCGCGACCGCGGACACGACGAGACCCACGGCCGCGACGATGCCGAGCACGGCCGCGCGCAACCGCTGGCGCGCCCAACCCGAGGCCACCGGCCATCCCACATGACCGAGGGCGGTCGAGATCGCGTTCGTCGCCGCGGAGATCGTCCAGAGCAGGCCGAGCACGGAGAGCGCGACGAGGAGCGCGTTGGGCGAACGAACGATGCCGCGGAACTGCGACTCGAAGAACGGGCGCACCGCTTCGGGCGCATACGGCACGAGGACATCGCGAAGGCGCATGCCGAGTGACGAGCCCGGAAGCGCCGAGAGCAGCGTCATCGTGATCGCCAGAAGCGGACCGAGAGAGAACACCGCGTTGAACGCAATCTGGGCGGCCTGCACGTCGACCTGCGCCCGGATGGTCGTCTCGACAATGGCGCGCGGAAGGTTCAGTCGCGCGAGTTCGAGATGATGATCGGTACGTGGATTCATCGTGCGGCGCGCAGGCGGACGAGCGAGTCGCGGCGCGCCGAGCTTACGCGAAGTTGTCGTGCTGGCGTGCGCATGCATCACGCGGCTCGGTTTCCGCATCACGTACGGACCAGGAGCACATGCGATGATGACAACCCGCCCACGCGACACCGAACCCGACGATGCCGAGCGTCTCCAAGAGGAAGACGAGGGGTACGGTGCGTCGCACGGATACGGTCCGGGTCATGGCGGGCCGAGCGGTCCGGGCGATGCCCCGGCGAAGGGACGGGCTGCGAAGCCTCCTGCGGAACCCGATGACGAGATGATGCGGCCGAGCGAGAAGGCGCCGTAGGCGTAGAAGAACCTCACCCGCGCTGCCGCGCGCCCCTCTCCCTCGACGCCAGCGCGAGGCGCACGCACGCAGGCGTCGTCGAGAGAGGGGCTCGAAGGATGGGGCGTGATG
>CBIHQZ010000600.1:0-4997 GCA_966212315.1 uncultured Myxococcales bacterium | reverse complement strand
GTTCCGATCGCCGGACCACCCCCCGCCGTGATCGTGAGCCATCCGGCGGATGCTGTGCCTCCGTCGGCCCGTGCCGTCCACGGACATCCCGCCGTGACCGTGACGGCGAGTGAAACGGTCTGCGTGATGCAGATGCTCGTCGAGCCAGACGACGTGCGTGTGGAGAAGTTCTTCGTCGCCGGGAGGATCGTGTACGTGCATACGCCCGCGTCCGGCGGCGCCGAATCCGTATCCGCGGAATCGATGTCGCCGCCGTCGCGCGCCGAATCCGACGCGTCCGTGTCGGTGGCATCCATCGCTCCCCCGTCGATGTCACCGGCGTCGGGCGCTCCGACTTCATTCGAGTCGTCCGTCACGGCGTCGAGCGATTCCGCATCGCTTGCATCGGCTTCGATCGTACCCGTGTCGCCCGCGTCGCCCTGCGCGTCGAGATCGATCGCATCGGCCGCGCGTACGTCGATCGCATCGACCTCATGCGCATCGGTCGTCGGCGAATCGCTCGCCGAATCGCGCGCCCCGCCCGTCGGCGAAGCGCACGACGTGAGAACGAGCAGCGCCGAGAGGCTCGAGATTCGGAGGGACACGAAGCGCACGGGACGAAGCCGAGACAACAGCATTGCGCGAGCATATCGTTGGCTCGCCCGCGGGCGCGAAAGCTCGACGACTTCATTCGATGCGCGGCACGAATCACCGCATCGGACGACCATGAAAGCGCGCGACGAAAAGGATCGTCTGCCGCGCCGACGTCACGCCGTCGGAGGAAGCGCACGCCACATGGCCTCGATCGCGGCGACGAGACCGCGCGTCTCGTCCGGCGTCGGTGCGCGACCTAGTGCGAGCGGCAACACCCACGCGGCCACTTCGCCGTCGCCTTCGAAGAACTTCTCCGGATACTTCGCGCGCGCCACCATCCGCTGCGCCGCGAGCACGCTGCGGATGATCGACCACAGGAAACCGCCGCCCTGGAACACCGTCGCGGTCGCGCGAATCGAGCCGGCGAACTGCTTGATCATCGCCTCTGATTCGGCGCGCGCGGAGGCATCGAGTGTCTGAATGGAACCGCTCACGCGGATCAGGTTGAGCACGACGAAACCGCTGGGATGACTGATCAGCAGCGCGTCTTGACCGCTGCGCACTTGCTCGA
The DNA here is from genome assembly GCA_966212315.1 of uncultured Myxococcales bacterium. Lineage (GTDB taxonomy): Bacteria > Myxococcota_A > Polyangia > Polyangiales > CBIHQZ01. The sequence goes on along the minus strand of CBIHQZ010000600.1, from coordinate 3,853 downwards.
GCCGCGCCACCGACGGAGCGATTCCCCAGGCGCCGATCGAGACGTTACGCCATGTGCCGTACGCGAATCCGGGAGCCGTGACCCGCACTACTTTCTGCTCGTCCACCACGGCGGGAATCTAGCCGAGGGGGTCGTGGGTCGCTCGATGTTTCGCGGTGCACGAAGTCATGGAGCGATGAGCGACGGAGGCGCGCGACGAGGGACCGCGCGCGACGATCGCCGTTGTGCTCGCGCGGGTCCTACTCGTGCTATCGGTGACGCTTCGATCGAGCTGGGCCCGTAGGAACGAGAGACGAGAATGAAGCAGAATTCGCGGCTGAAATTGACGTCGAGCTTCGTGACCTCGGTCGGCGTGGCGATTCTCCTGGCGAGTTGCGGCGGAACGCCCGATGCCGGCGGCGACGCGGCCGCGGTCGTAAGTTGCACGAACGTCGTCAACAGCATGCCGAACCTCTGCCTCGAGCACACGAGAGGGTTCACGCCTGCTTCGGTAATGACCGACTGCGCGCAGAGCGGCGCCGCGTACGTCTACTCGGCCAGCGCGTGCGCGACCGCTAACCGCATCGCGAGTTGCGAGATCGTCCAGGGCGATTCCGCGTACACGATCTACTTCTACCAGCCGTACAACACAGTCGCCGACGCCCGCCCGCGGTGTGACGGGACGTTCACTGCGTTGTGATTGCGCTCGTCACGGGCAGCCGCTGCGGCGCCCGCGGACGACGCGATCGGCGAGAAGCGTCCAGCGGTCGTACAAGTCGAATCGAACACCGGACTCGTTGATCCACGGCGCGGTGTTCGATGCGTTCAGCGCGTGGCCGAAGAGTCCGTCGCCGACGCGGACGCTCACGTCGATGCCGCCTGCCGTCGTCCATGTGATCACGCTCGTGCACACGCCCGTGGCATCGAGGACGCACGGGTCGGGCATCGCCGCGAGTGTGCCGGTCGGCATCGCTGCGAGTGGACAGCCGGCGGTGGTGCAGTTGTCGCGCACGGTCGGCGCCGTCGCGCCGGTCAGATAGATGTCGCCGTACCGGTTCGCGTACACGCGATTGTTCGTCACGGTCAGCCGCTCGATCGGCTCGGACGGCGCGTCGAGCACGATGCCGGTCCCCGTGTTGTCGTGGATGTCGTTGTCGCGGATCACGATGTCGGAGACGTCGTTGGGGGCGATCTCGATGCCACTCGTTCCGAGCGTGGGATACGCGTCGATCGCGCCGTCGCGGATCACGTTGCGCTCGATGACGGCGAAGAAGAGGTTGTGTTCGAGCACGAGCTGTCCGCCCGAGCACGGCTGATCGCCGGTGCTGCCACACACGTGATAGACGGAGTCGCGATGGTTGTGGGTGAACGTGCAGCCCGAGATCACGTTCGGAAATTCCATCGTGCCGATCGCCGAAAATGAGATCCCGGGCGCGCCGCTTCCCGAGAACGTCGAGGCCTCGACGCGGACGCGATGATTGATCGTCTCCGGCGCGGCCGAGAGCCAGACGCCGTGGACAGCGTTCGCTTCGAACCGCGATCGCCGGATGATGACGTTGGTGGAAGACCCGATCTCGAGGCCCAGCAGCTTGGAGCCGCGAAGCGTGAGGTTGTCGATCAGGACGTCGGTCGAGCTATTGATTGCTGCGGTGCTTCCGCACGGCGGTGCGGCACAAGCGGTCGCAACGTCGTCGTCGAGCAGAAGGTCGCGGATGACGAGCGGGCGCGCGTTGGCAACGCTCAGCAGGTAATCGTGGTAGTTCGCGTGACGCACGAACCCGGCATCAGGGGTGATGCCGCGGATCGTGAGCGGGAGTGCGCGCGTGATGGGAGCCCGGCAAGCGGCGGGCGCCGTGCAATCGATCCGCGCCGCGATGTCGATGGCGTCGACCGTGCCGAGGTTTGCCGCGGCCGCGCAGGCGACCCACTCGGCGGCATTGCGCGCCACGCAGGGCGCCGAGGGAGCGACGCAAGACACCGCGTCGGCTCCTGTGACGGCGTCGAGGGCGACGTCGGCGCGAGAGGCGTCGCTCGCGTCCGTCTGGGTCGCTGCGTCGATGCCGGCGTCGAGGAACGCGTCACGAGCAACATCACTGGCAGCGTCGACTGATGCCTCGGATGCACCGGGGACATCGCGCGCGGCGTCGTCCCGATCGGGGCTCGCGCACGCGAGATGCGAAGTGACGACGAAAGCCCAGAGTGCCAGCAGGGGTCGTGAGTATCGCGCCATGATCGCGCAACGGTCTCATAGGTGATCGCGGATCGCTCGACATGCGGTTCATTCGCCGTGCGGACGACGATCGGTCTGATACGGTGCGACACGCTGGAATCAGCTTGTTCACCACCTCCACGGAACGAACTTCATGCGCTCGGTCTTTGCTCTGCTCATCGCCTCGACCGTCACCTTTGCTGCGTGCGCTCCCGCGTCGTCGCCGGACGTCGCAATCCACTCGGTTCACGCCTGCACCGGCGCGCTTCCCGACGGCGGCCGCTTCTCGTGTATCGAGATCGAAGGGACCGGCATGCCGACCTGCAACGGCGGCACGCTGACCGACGGCCCCTGCGATCGCAGCGGCACGACCGGCGGATGCGTGGTCGCGCAGGGCGCGGAGATGATCACCACGTGGTACTTCGACGCGTCGACTTCGACGGTGCAGCAGCTGTGTGGTTCGATCGGCGGGACTTTCGTCGCGCCGTGAGCAGAGCCCGCGCGCCCGCATCGGCGGAATGACTCTGGCCGGTCCGTCGCGACGATCGCGATCGACACCCGCTCGCGTCTTGTGTCCAATGGTCGTCCATTTCAGCGCGAGGTCCCGCATGCCCATCCGCGTGACGGCTCACAACAAGTCCGCCTACCTCGTTCAGCGCGACCTCATCATCGGTCGCGGCGAAGCGGCCGATCTTCGCATCGATGATCCGTCGCTCTCGCGAGTGCATGCGTCGCTCGGCCTCGACGGCGGTCGCGTGCGTCTCACGGATCTCGCCAGCTCGAACGGCACCCGCGTGAATGGCGAGCTGCTCGTCGGCTCGCGCCTCGTTCAAGTGGGCGATCACATCGTCGTCGGCGATGTAGTGGTGGCTTTGTACTTCCTCTCGCCTGCGGCTCCAGGGACCGGGTCGCACGTCGAGCCCGATCCACTCGCCGAGCCCGTCGGAGACCCCGACGAAACGCGCACGGTGCGGCAACCGTCGGTCGCTGCGCCGCGCGGCGGCGGTGGACCGAATGGTTCTGATTCGCGGTGAACGAGCCGACTTCGAGCTGACGGTCGCTCGTCCGCGAGATCAGAACCGGATGGTGAGCGATGCCGATGCCGGCCCGAAGGCCACCGCCGGCACGTAGCTCGGCGCGCGCCGTCGCCAGATCGCCGGGGCGATGAACGAGAACGCGGTCAACGCAGTGAGAACACCACCACCGACGTACAAGCCGATGGCCCAGTTCTGCATCGCCTGCCGTTGTGCATCCGTTTGCATGAGGTCCGCATACGAGTTGCGCGGCGCCGTGTGATTCGGATCGCGCGCATCGTAGGCCCGCGACAGATCGGCCTCGAGGTTCACAGCCAGCACATGCAGCGCGATCGCCGCTCCGACCGTCACTGCACTCGCCGCAGCGAGACCGTACCGAAGCCCGCCACCGCCGCCGCAGCAGCAGTGGTGGCCGCCGTAGCGCCCGGAGGAATACGGGCATCCGTTCGTCGTTGCGACCGGCGGCGCCGGGGGCGTCGCTCGTGCCGCGGACACGGTGGCGCTCGCGGGCCCGTCATCCGCCCTCGCGATGCCGGGCATCGACGCGGCCCCGACACAGATCGCGAGCCCTGCGACCGGAACAAGAATCCACCGATGCGCCATGTACACCCTCCCCGTCAGACGACCGTGA
>CBIHQZ010000599.1:0-5002 GCA_966212315.1 uncultured Myxococcales bacterium | reverse complement strand
ACGCGCAGCTGCTCCTCGATTCGGTCGCCGACGTGATGTATCGCGCAGCGGTGGAACCCGATGCGTTCTTCGGCGCCGATCGATTGCAACCGCCCGCGCCGGAGCCTTCGGATTCGTCGGGTCTGGCGTCGCTCGCGTTCGACATCTACGAACCCGGCTCGCCGCTACGCCGCGAACAACTGACGACCCCGATCGTGAAAATCGGCAGGCTCCCCACCGCGCACGTGGTGCTCGGCGCGGCCGGGGTCGACCGCATGCACGCCGTGATCGAGCGAACGCGCGACGAGACCGCGATCATCGACCTCGGCTCACGCGCCGGCACGCTCGTGAACGGGGCGCGCGTGAACAAGCGCGCATTGATTCACGGTGACGTGATCAGCATCGGCGAGGCCGAGCTGCGCGTCGCGCTCGGATGATCAGGCCGCGGGCGTGCGGCGACGACGACGACGCGCGAAGAATGCAGCGATCGCACTCGCACCGAGCGCGATGCCGTCACGCGAAGACGAACGGTTCGATGGCACGCGACAGCCGCAGCCACCCATGTGCACCAGCGTCCCGCCGTCGGGTCCCGCGTCGTTTGCATTCGCATCGCGCGCACTCGACGAGGCGTCGCTCGCATCGGCGATCGCAGCATCGCCCGTCGACGCATCCGTCGTTGCGGCATCGTCCGTCGCGGCATCCGTTCCGGGCCCGGCGTCGGTGCCCGCGAGCGCGGGAAGCACTTCGACGATCGCCTGCAGCTGGTTGTCGGCGGGACCGCCCTCGCCCGGCGCGCTGAACCACGACACGCCCTCTTCGACCATCCCGAAGTATTCGGGGTAGCGACCCGGCGCGAGCGTCGCGGGCGCATGCACGGTGAAGTCGAATCGGAACGTCGCACCCTGCGCAACCGAGCCGGTGACCGACGCGAGTCTCGACGGCGAGACCCACGATGCATCGGCGAACTGGCTCATGCGATCACGCGGCTGCGTCGTGGCGAGTCGCGTGTTTCCGTCCCACGCGTGCGTGCCGATGTTTCGCATCGTGATCGATGCGGTCACGGTCTCGCCTTGATGCACCTGCAACGTGCCGTCGGCCGCGTACGGGAACGATTGCGACACGAACTGCGCACCCCACGTGGGCGACATCCCCGCGAAGTTCTGGAGCGCTGCGAGGTTGCCGTTGAACTTGTCGCGGTCGCAGCTCTGACCGATGCCCGGAACCGCCGGTAGACCCGAGGGGGTCGTGCCGTCGGAGTACTGGAAGATGATCCAGTTCGACCATCCCATCGGCAGCGTCGGGCACGACGGACCGTACGCCGCGACGACGAGCGGATACGTACCGAACGCGGTGCTTCCGACGTTCGGATTCCAGAACCAGCCCGCCGTGTAGATCATCGGGCGCTTGCCGGTGCAGCGTTCGACCGCGTCGAGCCAGGTGTGCATGCGCGAGATGATCGTCGCCGCGCCGACGCCGTCGTTCTGTTCGATGTCGAGCATCGCGGGGAGATCGCCCGAGCCGAGCCGACCGAGTGCGTTGCAGACGATCGTCGCCTGCGCCATCGCGTCCTGCCCGGGGCGGAAGTACTGGTAGCCGCCGCGGATCATGCCGGCGGTGCGAATCCCGGCCCAGTTGCGGGTGAACGTGTTGTCGAGCGAGTTGGTGCCGTTGTTGATGCGCGTGATCGCGAACTGGCGCCCGGACGAATGCACGCTCGCCCAGTTCACCGCGGTCCCTTGATACGTCGACACGTCGACGCCCTCGGTCGTCGCACCGGCGGCGCAGACGGCCTCTTCGACGGCCGTCACTTCGTTCGGATCCGTCACACAGGATGCGAGCGCGAGCCCGAGCGCTGCGAGCGATGCGAGGCGAGTGCGGCGCTGGACGTGTTGCGACATCCGGCAACAGTACCCAAATCGCGGCCCGGTGTATGCGGTCCATGAACGCAGACCCCTCCCCATCACCTACACCGCGATCGCGTTCGCCCCTCCCCGAACGACACTCCGCAGTGATGCCGCGGGAGTGTCGTCCGAAGAGGGGCACTCGAAGTCGCAAGCAACGCCGCGAGACCGTCACGACGTAGGCCGAGCGGCCTCTTCGCATCGTCGTCGATACCTGCCTCGATCTCGAGACTGCCCGAAGCGCGGAGCACCATCGAGCGAGCGCGAGCCGAATCGTTGATCGTCGGACAACGTCATCACGTGCCCCTCTTCGGACGACACTCCCCCGTCGACGAATGCGGAGTGTCGTTCGGGGAGGGGCAAGCGATCGAAGTGATTCAATTGATGGGGAGGGGTCTGCGCGACGCGAGTCGCATCGCGATCAAGCGATGGAGACCGGTCTGCGTGACGGACAAATGGTTTCGCGACTCACCGCAGCCGCCGATGCGCGAGCGACGGCAACTGCGCGCGCACCGTCCGAACCCGCTCGGGATCGATCTCCGCCATCGCCAGCCCCTCGCCGTCCGCGCACTCCGCGACGACCGTCCCCCACGGATCGCACACGAGCGCATGCCCGTACGTCACGCGCCCGTGCCCGTGCGATCCCCACTGCGCCGGCGCGATCACGTAACACTGCGACTCGATCGCTCGCGCGCGCAGCAGCACGTGCCAGTGATCACGCCCCGTCGGCACCGTGAACGCAGCCGGCACGCTCACGATCGTCGCGCCGTCGTCGACCAGTTTTCGATACAGCTCGGGAAACCGCACGTCGTAGCAGATCGACAATCCGAGCCGCCCCGCCGGGGTATCCAGCACCGAAACATCCACGCCCGGCTCGACGACCTTCGACTCGCGATACTCGCTCCCGTCCGCGAGCGAAACGTCGAACAGATGCACCTTGCGGTAGTGCCCGACGATCGCGCCGGCGCTGTTCACCACGATGGCCGCGTTGTGCACGCGCTTCGGATCCGCGGTCGTTTCCGCAACGCCGCCCAGCATCAGCCAGGTGTTGGTCTCACGCGCGAGCGCCGCCGCCCAGCGCGCGACCCGTCCGGATGCGTCCGTGACCTCACCCAGTGCGAAGCGCTCTGCCGTCGCGAGCTTCGCTTCCTCGGGCCCCATGAACGTTACGTTCTCGGGGAGCGCGACGAGCTGCGCCCCGCGCGAGGCCGCCCGCCGGACGAGCCGCGCTGCAGTCTCGAGGTTCGCATCGACATCGTCACGGCTGGTCATCTGCACCGCCGCCACCAGCACCGGATCCGCCATCACTCGCTCACTTTCACGCGTCACTCGCGACCGACGCCGAGTCCGTCGGCCACCCGGTTGATGTAGTTGAAAAACGACGCGATCAGGTTGATCTGCAGAATCGCGCGGTCGTCGAATCCGTGTGCGCGCAGCAGATCGAGATCGTCACGCACGACCCTCGCTGGTTGCAGCGTGAGCTTCTCGACGTAGCCGAGCATCGCGCGCTCGCGTTCGTCGAGCGCCGCATCGCGCCAGTCGCCGTCCTTCAGAGCAGTCTTGAGCGACTCGTCCAGAGTCACCATACGCAGGAACTCTGCGTGGCTCTCTACTCAATAGAAACACTGATTGAGTCGCGAAACGACCGACGCGATCATTTCGTGATCTTTTCGACCGAGTGGCAGCGACGGGTCCATCATCGCCGCGAATCCGCCCATCATCTGCCGCATCACTTCGGGCATCAGCGAGTGCGCGAGCACGATGCTGTCGTTCATCACCAGTGCCGGCAATTGCCGTTCGGCCCGACGCTCCGCCGCGTATTCCGCCGGGTACCGCGTCATCGACTCGAGCGCATTCGCCACTTCGGGGTGCTCCGCACCGGGCTTGTTCGTCTTGATCCAGGTCATTTGCGATTACTCCGCGTCGTCGTCCGCCGATTCGCCACCGAAGAACAATTTCATTCGCGTCATCAATCCGCGATGTCGCGACGTGATGTCCGCCGAACTCCCGAGCTGTTCGCCGCGCGACCGCGCGATCTCGTCCTGTCGTGCCGCCACCGCCTCGGACACGACACCCAGCATCTGCGGATGCGCGTCGAAGAGCGATTGCATCACCGGCTTGTCGATCACGTGCACCGTGCAGGGCTTCACCGCGCGCACCGTCGCCGATCGCGGCTCGCCCGTGAGCAACGCCATCTCGCCGAAGAACCCACCCACCGGCACCCGCGCGATCTCTTTCTTGCCGCCGTCGGTGAAGACCCCGAGTTCGCCATGCGCGAGCAGGTACATCTCCGTGCCGGTATCGCCCTGGCGCACGACCGTCTCGCCGGTCGCGAACAGAATCGTGCGCGCGCGCTCGGCCAGCTTCACCCGCTCGTCGCGCGGCAGCACGCGGAAGAACTCGACGTGGGTGAACATCTCCTCACGCGCCACGCGCTCGCGCGCCATCGTCGCGTCGGATTCGGTCTTCGCATCGCGCAGCGAAACGTCCGTGCGTGGAAACACGATCTCGATGCCGGCCCGCTTGAGCGCGTACCACAGCCGCGTTCGCACCCCCGACTCGATGCGAACGCGCGCCGGCTGATCGCGAATGAAAAAGCGCAACGCGTAGGTCACGCCCGAGTCTGCGAACTCTTCGACGATGCAGTTCGGCCCCGGCTCGGAGATCACGCCTTCGACCTGCCGCGCCGCATCGACCGCCACCGCGAACATCTGCTCGGGCGGCGTGTCGTAACTCACCGTCACCCGCACGGTCCGCCGCGCGGGCGGACTCGGCTCGTGAAAGTTCACGATCGTCGCCTTGGAGAGCGCGGAGTTCGGCACCGCGAGAATCACCAGGTCGTCGGTGATGATCTTCGTGGCGCGCCAGTTGATCTCCACGACCCGTCCGATGTGCGCGGGATTTTCGTCGTACGCGATCCAGTCGTCGACCTTGAATGGCGCTTCGGCCTGTAGCAGCAACCCGGCCACGAGGTCACCGAGCGTCTGCTGCAACGAGAACGTGAGCCCCGCAGTGACGAGACCACCGGTCGTCGCGAGCGCGCGCGCGTCGGCACCCGCTTCGCGCGCGGCCGCGATCGACGCGATGAGAAAGAGCGCGGCCTGCACGAGGTCGCGCGAGAT
>CBIHQZ010000598.1:0-5007 GCA_966212315.1 uncultured Myxococcales bacterium | reverse complement strand
CGCCCTGAAGATGGCCGTGACCTGGCCATGGACGGACGTTATCGCGATGGGAAACCGCGCGATGGGTTCAGGGCGACGGCCACGGCCACGTTCAGGATCGGAGGGAACGGGATGCGCGAGGTGTCGCGGGGGGGACGATGGGTTGCCGGAGAGGGATTCGAACCCTCGTAGGCGGCTTCAAAGGCCGCTGTCCTGCCTTTAGACGATCCGGCAATGCCTCGGCGCGGACGCCAAGGGGGCCTAGGGATGCGATTCCCGGCGCGTGCTGTCAACGCCCTGTTGCGTCGATGCTCGCTTTGACGGTGCCCATCGCAGCTCGCACGCCGCCGTCCTCGCGCATGACCGAGTGAGGAGCCGGGAGACGCCACGTCCAGTTCTGCGGACCCTGGGTGCCCGGGGTGTTGATGCGCTCGCGAATCGCGAACACGTCCTGGATGAGCAGGAGCACGAGCTGACTCGGGGCGGCGTGAATGAGATCGAGCACCGCGCGATGGACCTCGGGGGTGAAGCGCGGGCCGAAGTTCTTGGCGCGGTCCTTCCACGCGGGGATCTGCTTCACCGCTTCGCGTTCGGCCTCGTCACGCGACTCCCACCAGGTCGCGACCGGGTCGGTGTCGTGGGTGCCGAAGCACGCAACGGAAACCGCGGGGTACTTCAGCGGATCGCGGAAGACCGCGTCGTCCTTCTCCCAGATCAACACCTTGTACCCAGGCACTTCGAGGTCCGCGAGCGAAGTCCGGACGACCGGCGGGACGATGCCGAGATCTTCCGCCACGAGTCGCGCCGATTTTTCCGCAGCCGCTTCCATCATCGCGCTGATCACGCGCTCGCCATGGGCGATCTGCGCGCGCTCTTCCGCGGGGTCGAACGGCCCGGGAACGAGCTTGCCGTTGGCATCGCGCGAAGCCAGCGGCCGCATGTACGTGCGGTAGAAACCGACGAGGTGATCGATGCGAAAACGATCGTAGAGCGAGCCCGAATAGCGCGCGCGACGACGCAGCCACGCGAAGTCGTTCTGCCGCATCGCGAGCCAGTTGTACGGCGGCAAACCCCAGTCCTGGCCTTCGGCGTCGAACTGATCGGGCGGCACGCCGACGTTCATGTCGAGACGGAACTCCCGCTGGTTCGACCAGACGTCCGCGCTGTCGCGACCGACCATGAAGGGCAGGTCGCCCATCACTTCGACCTTCATCGCGGCGAGTCGCGTTCGCACGTCGTGCCACTGCTCGTGCGCGAGCCACTGGGCGTACTTGTAGAAGAGCACGGCGTCGGCGTGTTGCTCGCGGGCGTGATGCAACGCGCCGGCGTCGCGGTTCTTGAGCGCGTTCGGCCAGTCCCACCATGCGATGCCGCCGTTGGCATCCTTGAGGGCGCGAAAGAGTGCGTAGTCGTCGAGCCAGCCGCGCTCGTGATCGATGAACGCTTCGAACACTTCCGAACGAGCGGTCTTCTTCGCGAGTTCGTGGGCCTTGAAGTGCGCGAACGCGTGGTCGAGTGCGCGCCGCTTGAGCAAACGCACGTTGCCGTAATCGATGCGTGCTGCGCTCTTCACCTGCTCGAGCAGCGTGATGCCCACGTCGCCGCCCACCGCGTCGCGCAGCTCGCTCTCGAGTAGGTCAGGCACGTCCGCGAGCGAGATGAAGAGCGGGTCGATGCCGAACGCGCTGAGCGCCGAGTACGGAGACGTCTCGTGACCGGAGATCTCTCCGAGCGGGAGGATCTGCACCAGCTTGATGCCGGCGCTGTTCATCCACGTGCCGAAGTCCGCGAGGTCGTGGATCTCGCCGATGCCCCAGGAGCGTTCGGTGCGAAGCGAGAAGAGCGGGATGGTGACGCCCGAAATGCGTGGGCGATCGGCGAGCGGAGTCTTGTCGGCCATGGTGTCGGTGTCGGTCTCCTCGCGCGATGGGCGCGCACTTCACGCGTACATCGATCGGCGGAACGGACGAGGAGTGTAGCGGATCAGTGGGCGGCGCCGCGCGGATTCGCACGGGCGGGGACGATGTCGGCGGGGTGTGACGTGCCCGGAACATTCGCGCCGATTCGGTCGGCGTGGACGTCGCGGAACTCGATGTCGCCGAGATTCAATTGCCGCAACGCCGGCTCGACCGTTTCGCGATCGCCGACGACGACCACGCGCGCGTGATCGGGATCGAGGTACTGCTGCGCGACGCGACGAACGTCCGCGGCGGTGACTGCGTTGATGCGGCTCGCGATGGTCGCGTACTCGTCGAGCGGAAGTCCGTACGTGAAGACGTCCGAGATCGCGCCGGCGGTCTGATCATCGGTTTCGAAGCGCGCCGGCAGCGATTCGGTGACCCGCGCTTTCGCCAGCGTGAGTTCGTCGGCGCCTACGTCTTCCGCGCGGATGCGGGTGAGTTCGCCGAGGATCTCGTGCACCGCATCGGCGGTGTGCGCGGTGACGATCGCGCCGCCCGCGCTGAACGGTCCGGCGCCGCGGCGGTACTGGAACGAAGACGACGCGCCGTAGGTGTACTCGTGACGCTCGCGGAGATTGAGATTGATGCGCGACGAGAACATCCCGCCGAGGATCGTGTTCATCACGACGAGCGCCGCGTAGTCGCGCGACGAGCGCGGTACACCGACGTGCGCGAGTGAGATCGCCGACTGCGGCGCGTGCGGTCGATCGATGAAGAAGATGCGCGGTCCGGGCGCGATTCGAGGCACTGCGGCGACCGGGCGGGCCGCGGTCGCACGCGCGCGCCATGTGCCGAAGGTGCGTTCCAGCACCGGTGTGATCGCGGCGCGGGTGACATCGCCGACGACGACGAGTGCTGAGTCCGCGGGGACGAAGTGCGACGCGTAGAACCCCTGGATGTCGGCGCGCGTGATGCTCTCGACCGCGTGCTGGTAGCCCGACGAACTGCGTCCGTACGGATGCGTGTCGCCGTAGATCGTGCGCACCGCGAGGTTCGATGCGAGCACACGTGGCGAATCGGCTTCTTGTTGCAGCGCCGCGAGACGTCGTGCGCGTGCGCGCTCGATCTCGTCGTTGGCAAACGCCGGATGCTGGATCACGTCGGCGAGGATCGTGAGCGCGGGTTCGAAGTTCCCCGCGAGGACCTTCACCATGCCGCCGCCGCCATCGAACGACATCCAGGTTCCGTGCTCGGCGCCGAGCATTGCGTACGCGTCGCTGAGTTGCATCGAGTTGCGTGATGCGGTGCCCGTCTCGAGCAGCGCGCCGACGAGCGAAGCGAGACCGGCCTTCGTCGCGGGAACATCGTCACCGCCGCGACGGGTCACCCATTGAGTGACCACGATCGGGAGGTCGTGTCGTTCGACGAGCAGCACCTGGATACCGTTCGCGAGGCGAAACGAATCGATGTGCGGGGGCACGAACGCGCGCGTCGGCGTCGGCTCGGGCGCCTGCGCGCGGAACGGCGCATCGGGCGTTTCGGCCACCGCGATCGGAGCCGGACTCGCGGGCGGAGGACTCGCCTGCGCGACAGTGGTGGTGGTGGTCGTCGTCTGCGTGGTGGTCTGCGGTGCACCGCACGCCGCGAGCGCAGCGACGGTGAGTGCGAGCGCGCGCGTCTGAAGCGACTTCATCGGGCACCTCCCTGCGGCGCCGTCGAGGATGCGGCTTGTTCACCGCGAATGCGTCCGGCGAGCGGCGCGCCCGCGGTCGGGTAGACCATCAGCACGACGCGACGGTCTTCGGGAAGCCAGCGTTGCGCGATCTGCATGATGTCCTGCGGGGTGGGGCGCTGGTAACGGGCCAGGTCGTTGGCGAGGTAGTTCGGATCGTGGTTGTACTGCGCGTAACGATTGAGTCGGTCCGCGCGCGAGCCCTGTCGTTCGAGATCGAACACCATGCTGGTGAGCAGATCGGTGCGTGCGCGAACCAGTTCGTCGTCGGTGGGCGGCTCGCGACGCAGACGCGCGAGTTCCTCGTCGACCACGCGGAGGATCTCTTCGGGCGTGTGTCCAGGCCTCGCAGTCACGACGACATCGAAGGTCGAGCCGAGTTGCATCGAGTCCTGTGACGCCTCGACGTCCTGTGCGATCTGCATCTCGTGCACGAGTCGTCGATACAGCCGCGACGATCGACCGTTGGTGAGCACGTTCGCGACGAGGTCGAGTTCGCCGTCGCCGGGCGCATAGAATGGCGGCGTCGACCACGAGATGTACACCCGCGGAAGTTCGACCCCGGCTTCGACCGCGATGCGCGACTCACGCGCGAGCACCACCGGCGCGGGATTCGGGCGGCGCGGCACGTCGTGACCGCGCGTGATCGGACCGAAGTACTGCTCGACCAGCGTGCGCGTCGCGGCCGGATCGATGTCGCCGGCGATCACCAGCGTTGCGTTGTTCGGCACGTACCAGGTGCGGAAGAAGTTACGGACGTCCTCGAGCGTGGCCGCATTGAGGTCTTCGGGCGTGCCGATCGGGAGGCGGTAGTACGGGTGGTTCTGCGGGAACACGGCCTCGCGCAGATAGCGATACACATTGCCGTACGGCGCATTCTCGTAGCTCTGACGCCGCTCGTTGAGCACTACGCGTCGTTGCGACTCGAACGTTTCCTGCGCCACGTGATCGAGCAGAAAGCCCATGCGATCGCTCTCGAGCCACAGCGCGAGATTCAAGCGGCCGGCGGGGACGGTTTCGAAATAGTTCGTTCGATCGTCGCCCGTCGTTCCGTTGATGCCCGATGCGCCGATGCGTTCGAGGTTGAGGAAGAACGTGTCCTCGGCGACGTGACGCGATCCTTGGAACATCAGGTGCTCGAACAGGTGCGCGAAGCCGTTGCGACCCTGCGGTTCGTCCTTGGCGCCGACGTGGTACCAGATGTTCACCGACGCGAGCGGCGCGCGATGGTCTTCGTGCAGGATGACTTCGAGGCCGTTGGGGAGCGTATAGCGCTCGATCGCCAGCGGCGGTGCAGTGATGGGCGCGGCGTTCGGTCGCGCGACCGGGGCGGCCGACGCGGGGGCCGTGCTGGCAGGAGGATCAGCGTGGGACAAACGCGGCGCGATCGCGAAG
>CBIHQZ010000597.1:0-5008 GCA_966212315.1 uncultured Myxococcales bacterium | reverse complement strand
CGTCGGACTCGATCTGCGAGTGATCTCACCGACGCTCTTCGCGATGCTCGTCATCATGGCGGTGGTGACCACGCTGCTCACGACACCCGTACTGCACGTCCTGACGAGACATCGCGCCGAGTACGCGGTGCCCGGCGACGAGGCGGGGATGGCGCGGCCGTAATCGCTCGGTCAGATCGAGATCTGCAATTGAAGACGAGCGAGATGCCGACCGTGCGCGGCGTCGTTTCCGAAGCCGTAGTGGTAGTCGCTCTGGATCTTCAGGCCATGCCCCCACTGATACCAGTTGATCCCCACCGACGCGTCGTTGCCCGCGCTCCCGACCGTCGTGACCAGCGCGGGATCGGTGTCGGGCGCCGCGAACAACTGCTCCCAACGGGCGGCGAACTCGAGGTGCTCGGTCGCCATCATCCCCGCCTGCAGTGAATAGCCCATGCCCGATCGCGAGTACTCGGTCAGCGTCGTCATCATGGTCATCACGGTGTGCTGGTCGACGAACGCGTGGCGGTACAGCACCTGGCCGAGGAAGTAGAACCCGCGCCACTTGAAGGTCGCGTCGGCGGCAGCGTGGACGTAGTCGAAGCCGGGGCCAGTGAGAATCGCGCCGAAGGTACTGCGCGCGCGCGTGGTGTTCTGGTTGAACGCGCCGGCGACACCGATGGAAAGGCGCGGGCGCGCGACGCGGAGGACATCGCCTTCGACAGAGTCGTCGAAGCTCCCGAGCGGGTTGAAGTTGAACCGCGCGAGATAGAGAAATCCCGGGTTCGGATTCACTCGATTGCGACCATCGCCGCTGAACACACCGAGGCGATAACCAAACAGGTTCACGCCGCCGAGATTGTTCGAGCCGAGTTCGAGACCGAGATCGCGATCGAGTCCCAGTTCGCCCGCGATGCCCGCGCGGTCGACGAACTCGAGGCCCCACTCGGCATTCGCGCGCACGCGATCGAACGGCACGAGGAACTGGCCGATGCGCACCTGCAGGTCGCGCACGACGCTGAGCGAAGCCCACGCATCATAGAGCGGCGATGCATTGATCGGGTCGATGTCAGCAGGGGCGAATCCGAGCTGCAGTCCGTACTGAATCGCTCGCGAGAAAATGTTTCCCGAGACGATCAATCGCGCGGTGCGAACGGTCAGTTCGTTGGTCACTGCGGTCGGCGCCGTTGCACTCGTCGCGACCGCAACGCCTTCGCGTAGCTGAAGACGCGCGCGGAGATTCACCGAGAAGAAATCGTCGGTCGTGGCGAGCGTGATCCCGCTTCCCGGCGCGCCGCCGAGGACCATTCCGCGAGCGGGCACCGGGCTCCATGCGCCGCCGATCGGCAGAGGCACTACGAGCGGCGACGGAGGTGGGGGCGGAGGCGAAATCGGCAGCGTGATCGTGGCAGGCGCGCTCGATGCGGTCGACTCGACGACGATGGGCGCCGGTGCTTCGGGCGCGCTCGATGACGGCGGCGCGCTCGACGTGGACTGAGCGCTCGCCTGCGTTGCAATCATTCCGCACGCGAGCCCGATGCAAATCCAGACCGGCCGGATCATGGCGCACCGGCCGCGGCACGCGCTCGCGTGAGAGCCACGGTGTCGACCAGGCCGGTGATGTCGTCCGACCGAAGGAATCCCAGTATGCGCGCGGACTGTGCGTTGCGCGCGAACGCCGGCTCGATCACGTCGGACGTGAACTCGATTCGAGGCCACGCGGCGGCGAGAATCGCATCGGGCAGCGGGCGGCCCTGAAGACGCGCGAGCGCACGATTCGCGGTGCTCATCGCTTCCGCCGGATTCGCGCGCGTGCGTTCGATCTCGGCGAGATGCGCGCGCAGGAACCGCACCACGTTGTCGGGTGCGTCTTGCAGGTACTGTGACCGCGCGACCAGCAGCGTGATCGGAAAACGCCGGCCCGGCCACAGATCGCGCTCGTCGAGAAACACCTCTGCACCGGCTTCTGCGATCAGACGCGAGGCCCATGGCTCAGGGACCCACGCGCCGTCGAGATGCCCCAATCGGAACTGCGCGAGGATCTCCGAGTTCGCGATCGGCACCACGTTCACGTCGCCGCCGCGCTCGGTCGAATCGAGTCCGTGTTCGCGCAGGTAGGTCCGCAATGCGACGTCCTGCGTGTTGCCGAGTTGTGGGGTGCCGATGCGCTTGCCGTGCAGATCGGCGGGCGCGTGGATGTTCGCCGCCGGGCGCACCACGAACAGCGTGCCACCCG
The DNA here is from genome assembly GCA_966212315.1 of uncultured Myxococcales bacterium. Classification (GTDB taxonomy): domain Bacteria; phylum Myxococcota_A; class Polyangia; order Polyangiales; genus CBIHQZ01. Next base: position 2,793 of record CBIHQZ010000597.1, on the reverse strand, counting down.
AAGCCGCGCCCGCGATCACGCGGATCCCACGACCACGCGTGGCGCTCCACGCGTTGAGCGCGGGCGATGGTCCCACGTACACCATGTCGAGCGCGCCGCTGAGAAGCGCTTCCATCGCGGCCGGGCCTGCATTGAACACTCGCGTCTCGAGGCGCACGCCGCCGAGCCCGCTCGCGAATCGCCCCGACTCGACGCCGTTGAGCGCCACGGCATGGGTGAGGTTCGGGAAGTAGCCGAGACGGAGCGTGTGACGATCGGTGCTCGCTCGGCGGCACCCCACGCACACGAGAAGCACCGCGAGGAGCGTGATCCGCGCACGGCTGAATGATTTCATCACAATGGACAAATATCTATCATACCGAATAAGCACCAGACAACTGAATGCGGTACGAGTCGTCGGCGACGGCGCCCGATGCGCATTCCGATCACGGATTCGAGGCCTCTTCGAAGCGTGATGAGCGGTCGGAATCGCTTGTCACTCCCGCGAGTAGACCTCTACGATCCGCGCTGCCCTCGATGCGCACGCGACACCCTCTGGCAGCCTTCACGTTCGCCGCATCGACCATCGCCCTCGCCGGTGTTGCGCATGCGCAGCAATCGGACCCCGCGGCCCACGGAAGCGCTGCGCCGATCACGCTGCGCAGTTCGTCGGCGACGTCGCCTCATCCGAGCGGTCACAGTTCCGCGCCGCCCGACGAGGGCGTGCTTCTTCGCATCGCGATTCCGGGTGAGTGGCAGCTTCGCTTCGTGACGCTGAGCAACATTCCGCTCGCGACCACGCCGGGACAGACGCAGCCGAACACGCTCGGACAGAACGCATATCTCGAGATGTGGTTCCGCTTCCGGCCGGAGATCTCGATCGGCAACTCGTTCCGCATCGTGTCGCAGTTCGACGTCGCGCGCGGGATTCTCGTGGGCGACTCGACGCAGCAAGTGGAACTCTCGCGCGATGCTCGCAGCACCGAGCTGTCGCCGTTTCCGCTGGGCGCGTTCGACCTGCGCTGGCTCTTTCTCGAATACAACTCGCCGATCGGTTTGATCCGCGCGGGACAGCAGGGTTCGCACTGGGGTCTCGGCATCGTCGCGAACGACGGCAATCACGCGCAGGTGTTCGGCGACTACCGACTCGGGGACGTCTCCGAACGCATTGCGTTCGCAACGCGACCCTTCGGTCGCAACAGCGACTTCGTCGTCGCGCTCGCGGGCGACCTCGTCTACCGCGATCGTCTCGCGCGATTGATGCCGTACGACGTGGCGGTGACGCACGGGGCGGGCGAACCGTCGCAGATGGTCACCCTCGGAGGCGACACGGTGTGGCAGGGGATCCTGTCGCTCTTCTATCAAGACCACCTCTGCTCGACCGATTGCGAGCGCAAGCGCATCGGGCTGTACGGCGTCTATCGTGACTGGACCAATCGACTGCCGGGTCGCGAGCACGATTTCTTGCGGGCCGGCGTCGTCGATCTCTACGCGCACTGGGAATGGCCGACGCCCGATGGCGGCGCGAAGATCTTCGCGGGCGGAGAGTTCGTCGGCATCTTCGGGCGCACGAACTTCGCGCGCAACGCAGAGTTCGCCGAGCAGGACATCGTGCAGTTCGGTGGCGCAGTGGAAGTTGGCGTGGAGCGCGCGCAACGCTTCCGCGTGAATCTCTCGGGCGGATACGCATCGGGCGATTCGAATCCGCTCGACGGTGCGCAGCGCCGCATGACGTTCAATCCGGACTATCGCGTCGGGCTCATCATGTTTCCCGAACTCATGGCGTGGCAGACCGCGCGCGCGGCAACCATCGGCATCGACAATCGCGTGCTCGGTCGTCCGACGCCCGGCGCGGATCTCATCCCCACCAGCGGCGGCGTCGCGAACGCGGTGTATTTCAACCCCACCGCGATCGTGAACTTCAACCGCTGGATCGACGCGCGAGCGGGCGTCGTCGTCGGCGCGTCGACCACCGACTACGTCGATCCGACGCAACCGAATCTCTACGGCAGCGCAGCGAACTATCGAGGCGGCAACCCGCGCGCGCGTGACCTCGGCATCGAACTCGATCTCGGCTTGATGGCCCGCTACCCGCTCGGCGCAGGGCTGTTTCTCAACGGCGGCGTGCAGGGCGGCGTGATGTTCCCGGGGCACGCATTCGACAACGGAGTCGGCGAATCGATGCCGCCGCTCGGTCTCGTCCGCGTCTCCGCCGGCATCTCGTACTGAACCGCGCGTTGCGTGGCTCGCGCATCCGTGGTTCACCCGTCGACATGAGACTTGCTTCGCTCGTGCTGTGTTTCGCGAGCGCAACGGCCCTTCTCGCATGCGAGGGCGGCGACCCGATTGCAACGCGTGATCGAACGCCCGCGTCGTCGGGACCGCGCGTCGTGTGGGACCTCGGCGCGCAGCCGTTTCCCGAGCTTCCGCTGCCGAACGATCTCGCAACGGTCGCGGATCCGACGAGTCCCACCGGCATTCGCGTGAACGCATCGCTCGTCGCGCCCACCGCGTTCGAACGCGGACTGCGCGCGCAGTTCGACACGATGGACGGCTGGGGAACGTTCATGCCGATCACCGTGCGTGTCGATCAGGACATCGACGTGCGCGATCTCGCGAACCGTCACGCGGACGAGTTCGACTTCACGAACGACGGCATCTATCTGGTCGATCTCGAGACGGGGATCCCGGTCCCTCTCGACATCGGCAACGGGAACTTCCCGCTCGCGCTGCGCAACAGCAACGGCTGGTTCGTGAATGATCCGCGCGCCGGGCAACCGACGCTGCTGCTCAGCACCATCGACGAAGACAGCA
>CBIHQZ010000596.1:0-5014 GCA_966212315.1 uncultured Myxococcales bacterium | reverse complement strand
ACTTCCTGGGACTCGGCGATGTGAAAGATCCGGTCGCAGGCGCGCAGGACGATGCGCACGGATTCTCGATACCGAAGAAGCCCATCGCGAAGCAGCTGCGGGGCCTGCCGCGTTTCGTCGTCACGCGAGGTGGCGAGTACGCGTTCATGCCCGGTCTTCGCGCGCTCCGATGGCTCGCGGAATTGAAGACATGACTGCCGCGAGCGTCGAGGTCCTCGTGATCGGCGGCGGTCCGGCCGGGCTGTTCGCGGCGCTGCGTGCGGGAGATCTCGGTGCACGCACGACACTCGTCACGCGCGGTGCGTTCGGTGGCATGGCGGCGGATGACGGTCCTGTGCCGGTACGCACGCTGGCGCATGCGGCGCGATTGCTTCGCGATGCGCGGCGACTCGGCCGCTACGGAATCACCGTGCGCGAACCCGTCCTCGACTACTCGCAACTGCTCGCGCGCGTTCGCGAGGTCGTGAGCGACGTGCAGCGACACGCGGCTTTGCGTGCGCAGATCGACGCGGCGGGCGTTCTTGTTCACGAACGGACGGGCGCCGCACATTTCGTCGATGCGCACACGATCGAGACCGAGAGCGGGCTGCGCATTCGCGCGGACAAGATCATCGTGTGCACCGGTGGAACGAGCCGGCGACTGTCGGTGCCCGGTTTCGAACTGACGGCAACGCACAGCGATGCGTGGGGGCTTTCGGCCGTTCCGTCATCGATGCTGGTGATCGGCGGTGGGGCAACGGGCGCGCAGGTGGCATCGATCTTTCGTGCGTTCGGCACGCGCGTCGATCTCTTCCAGTCTGCGCCGCGCATTCTCACGACCGAAGACGAAGACGTGTCTGCGTTCGTCGCGCAGTCGTTTCGCGACCGCGGAATCGGCGTGCACGAAGACTTCGGCACGATCGACGCGTTCGAGAAGGCACCGGGCGGCATTCGGATGACGTTCTCGAAGAACGGAACTCGGAACAGCGTCGAAGCCGCGCTGGCTGTCGTCGCCGTGGGGTGGACCGCCGATACGTCCGCGCTCGCCGTCGCGAACGCCGGTGTCCAGACGACTGCTCGCGGGTTCGTGCGCGTCGACGACTATCTTCGAACGACGGCCCCGCACGTCTTCGCAGCGGGAGACATCACCGGGCGGCTCATGCTCGTGCCACAAGCCATGCAAGACGGTTTCGCTGCCGCCACCAACGCGGTGTCGGGTCCCACGATGACGACGGAGTCTGCGGTCGCGCCGATCGGGAGCTTCACCGATCCCGAATACGCACAGGCCGGACTGACGGAAGCGCGCGCGCGCGAAACTCACGACGTCGTGATCGCGACGGTACGTTTCGACGCCACGACACGAACCATCATCGACGGGTGCACCGGCGGCTTCTGCAAACTCGTCGTCGACCGCGCGACGCACAGGATCCTCGGTTGCCATATCGCGGGCGAGCGCGCGGTGGACATCGTGCAGACGGCGGCGATCGCGATGGCTGCGGGCATGCGCGTCGGCGATCTCGCGCGCGTTCCGCTGTCGTTCCCGACGTACACGGGGATTCTCGGGCGTGCCGCGGCAACGGCCGCGCGGCAACTCGGACTCGAGTTCGAACGCACACGATTCGCCGACGTGTTGTGACCGCGATTCGCGCGCACGGACGCGCGCGTTCGATCTGCGATGAAGCGCATTGCGTGTCAGCGCACTGCCGCGAGCGCGGACCAGATCGCGTCGGCCCGAGGGTCCTCGAGCGTTCCGTTCACCGTTGCGACGACGCGACCGTTGCGGTCCAGCACGATGATGAACGGCTGCAGCGATCTCATCTGCAAGTCCAGTGCGTGCCGCATCTGCCCGCCCGCATCGAGCCAGGTGTTCGCCCAGAACTGCTCGGCCACCGAGGCGCGAACGCGGTGCCGCACCATGGTGAGCGTCGGCAAGCCGAACAGATCGAGTGTGATCACCGTGACCACTCGAATGCCATCACCCGGGAATCTCCGGCCCATCTCGTCGAGCCAGGTTTTCGTCCGCTCGATCGGCTCTCTTCTCGTCAGCACGACGAGCAGCGTCGGCCGTCCGATCAACTCGCTCGAAGAATGCGGGCGGTCGGCGAGATCGACCGCGGTCAGCACCGGAATCGGAGCGCCCACGCGCGGCTGCGCGGAGGCCGAGATCGGAACGCCGAGCATGCAACAGACGACCATTGCTGCGAGTAGCCAGCGCATCGCACCGACTAGTCGAAGCACCTCGCGTTCCCGGCGTGACTCCGCCGTCGCGAGACCGAGCACTGTGCGATGAGGGGGGCGGTGCACGAAGGACGGCGCGGGTCGCGGCCGTCCGACGTGCGGAGCGTGGTTGTTGTGGGCAGGGAGCGAGCGCGGGTGGGATCTGCGGAGGGGGCGAGGCGGGGACGAAACGAGCGTGGGCTACATTCCGCTCATCGACGTGGAGGTCGAAGTCGAAGTCGTGCTGCCCGTCGTATCGGTAGTGGCAGTCGCCGCGGTGCTGGTCGTATCCGTGCTCGGGTTGAAGAACTCCGACATCGGCGTGGCGGCCTCGGTCGACGGAAGTCGCGGCATGCCGAGGATGTCTTCGACGGTCGCGAGATACGACGTGTGGTCGTGGTGCACCGTCGACTGGAATCCCGGCGACACGAGCTGCGGCGAGATCACGATGCTCGCGATGTTCGCTGCGCCCGAGGGAATGCCGAACGGCCCCCCGCCTTCGTCCCACATGATGAAGATCGCTCCGTTGTTCTGATACCCCGGCGACGCCATGATCTTCGGAAGCAGCGTGCGGAGGAACGCTTCACCCGTCGAGACCGGGCAATCGTGCATGTCGTTGCACATGTTCGGCGTGATCCACATGTAGCGGTACTGATTCGAGGCGAGGTCAGCTTCGAAGTTCTGCTCGAAGTCGACGACGCGGTCGTTGCACACGGCCGTGTTGTTGGTGAGATCCGAGTAATAGACGAAGGGCATGTGCTTCGCCGCGTACGGCCCGTTCGAGACGAGATTGCACGCCGTGCCCATTCCCTCGCCGTATGCGCGCCACGGAATGTGCGCGGCTTCGAGCTGCGAGCCGAGGTTGTCGGTGCCCGCCACCTGATGCGCAGCCGGATCCGCGTCGTCGGCGATGCCGCCGGTCGTGCCCGAGGACATCACGATGTAGTTCGGCAGGCTCGGGTGCTGATCGACCACGTACGCCGTGGCGCTCCCGTTCGCACGCGCGAGTTCGGTGAAGTACGCGTTGCCCGGCGTGATCGAAGCCTCGTCCTTGTTCTCGAAGACGATGGTGAAGATCGTCCCGGTCACGTTGGGGCGCGGCATCGCTGCGGTGCCCGAGGTCCCCATGTTCGACACGCCCTGGCCGCAATGTGCCGAAGCGAGTGCCAGCGTGATCGCGGCAATGGGGGTCGCCGCACGGAGGATGGTTTTCATACCCTGCGATACGGTCCGTGCGATCAGCGCCTTTAGGGGCGCTCCGAGCGTCGCAACGGTGCTGCTGGCGCTCGAACATCACCCCGTGCGTGGGTACTCACGGACCGTCACGGCGCGGCACTCGCCAGCTCGTGCATTCACGTTCGGTTGGGTAGCGGGACACGCGAGTGCGCGGCCCTGCGCGCGGACTACTCGGTCGCTGCGGCGTCGGTCGTCGACACGTCCGTCGGCGCGGCATCGGTACCGGCGTCGGTCGACACGCACGCGGCGAAACATTCGGTCTGACGCGCAGAGCATTCAGCGGCGGTGCGACCGCTTGCCTCGGCGTACTCGTGACACTCGTGAATCGGGCCCGTGCCCGGGTCGAGCGGATGACAACGCTCGACGATCGCTTCGCACTCGGCGGGCGATCCCGGCGGAGTGCACGCGCCGGCAAGGCAGATCGAGGCAAGACACAGAATCCACGATAGCTTCTTCATGACGACTCCTTCTGAGCGGGTTGCAACGAGAGTCAGGCACGCGCCCGAGCGCGCCGTCGTCGCAATCGCGGCGCATGCTATGCGCATCGCGAGGTCGCGAGCCTGCGGTGCATTGTCGCAGGCACTCGCGGCGCGATTGGTTCGATCACGAACTCAACCCGGAGCGACGATCTCGCAGGTGTAGTTGCCGCTCGAGTCCGGCGTGCACGTGAAACCGGTGCAGCAGACGCCCATTTCGCAATCGCCGTGTTGCGGCACGCACGCCGGCACGCCGGCATCCGGATTCGACATCGGGATCATCACGCGGTCCTCGGCCCAGAACGGGCGATGCGTGTCTTCGTCGAGGTCCTGCGCGGGGAGTCGGAACGCCGGGAAGCTCGGATCACTAGTACCCGCGGCCTGCGTGAGATCGACCAACGCGACCCAAATCTGCTCGTGACTGCCGAGATGCGAAGTGCCGCCCAGCACGCCGCCGTAGTTGCGCGTCGAACTGAACGCCACCCACGCGTAATCGTCGGCAGCCTGCGAGGGCGCCCACGTCGGCATGTTGTCTTGCACCGTGGGAGTCGTCACGACGCCGTCGTTGATGATGGTGTTCGCGCGCGTGAGAGCCCGCGGTGCAGTGCCGTCGCGACCCATGAGCCAGAGGTCGCTCGTCACGTCGTTCTTGCCGCTCGCGGTCGAGTGCACGTACGCGATCCACTGGCTGTCCCACGAGAACGAGGGGTAGTTGTTGGTGTCGTTGTTCGCGCCGGTGTCGGCTGCGCGCAGGGTGAGAATCCCGCGCGCCGACGAAACGATGCGCGACTCGTCGAACGAGAACGTCGCCCACGTGCTGTCGATGCGTCGGTTCATCGGGTCGACCGTCACGATGCGCGGCGGCGGATACGTGGGAGACACTTCGACGACCCAGAGCTTCTCGCCGCCGACGTCGGCCGCGAGACGGTTGCCGTGGCGCGAGAGCGTGTGGCACGCGACGCACTGTCCATCGGTCTGCTCGCGTGGATTCGGCGTGAGGGAGCCGTGGGGATTCGTCCCCGCGATCATCTGCCAGATGTCGAGCGTCGGCTCGAAACACGAGAGCCCGGTCCCTGCGGCGGTGCACGTCGGGTGCGTACCCGCGG
>CBIHQZ010000595.1:0-5014 GCA_966212315.1 uncultured Myxococcales bacterium | reverse complement strand
CATCGGGCTTCATCGTTCGACAGTTCGACGAACGCCTCGCGCGTGGCCTGTTCGGTCCTCCCGCCGACGCTGTACGAGACCTTCGCTTCGAACAACGACCGCACCCCTTCGGAGGTCGCCGCGAGACGGCATCGCACCAGGTATTTCTGACCGCGTGCATCGAGCGCCGCCAGCTTGTCTTCCGCCCCGCGCGCCGCATACGCGACATCGCTCTGCTGCGGGACGAACCGCACCACGTCGAGCAGCGACACCCCTGCGCTCGCCGCGATCGTGACGGTGAGATCGCGTTCCGCCGACGTACGGAGGACCGCGATCTCGTCGCCCAACATCGCGCGCAGTTGATCGGTGTCGCCGAGATGCGCGAAGTACGAACCGAGACCGGCTCGGGTCGCGATCGCGCGCAGAAACGCTTCGTCGTAGCTCACCCCGACTGCGAAGACCGCGAGCGGAATGCGTTGCTCCGCGGCGCGTTCGGCGAGTGCGAGGCAACGCGGCACTTCGTCGGCCGACGCGTTCACTTGCCCATCGGTGAAGAGCACCACGCGGCGCGCGACGTTCGCGCCGAGGCTTGCAACAGCGAGCGCACGTTCGAACGCATCGGCCATCGCGGTATTGCCGCCCGATCGGATCGCGCGGAGCGAACGCTTCATGCGCGAGCGATCCACGTCGGATGCAATTCGCGACGGTGCGATGACTTCACGGGTGTCCCCCGCGAACGCGAGGCACGCGACCTGATCGGTCGCCGCGAGCAGGTCGATCGATGCGCACACCGCGTTCATCAGCGCAGTCAGCTTCGACACCGAGCCGATGCCCGACGGTTCGTCCATCGAACCCGAGCGATCGAGTACGAAGCGGACATCGACGGGCGCATCGGCCGCTGCGCCGCCAGACTTCAACTCGACGAGCGCCGTGACCTCGATCGGATCGGTGGCCGGTAGCACGGCGTGCGAGGTGATGATCTCGAGATTCATCGCGCCATCACCTCCGCGCTCGTGGCGAAGCGAACGCCCGCGTCCTGCATCTCGCGCGTGGCGCGTTCGATCGTCGCCGCGGCGATTCCCGCGACGCCATCGGTCACCATCGTGACGACGCTGTTCGCGATCGCCCCACCGCGCTGTCGCGCCCACGCCGCGAGGCCGAGCGCTGCAGCCGAGACGCAGTAATCCGTCGCGACGCCGAACACCACGAACTCAACCGGCTCGTCCCGCACCCACGCATCGAGCAGGTGCGCGGCGTTCGGATTCGCGAAGAGTGAATAGACCTCCTTCTCGAAGTACACCGCCTGCGATCGCGCGGGCACGTGTGGCTCGCGCGCGTCCACCGCGACGAACGCAAAGCGCTCCGGCAACGTCTCCGCGAGCTTCAGCCACCCGGGCCTTCCCTTCACGCAGTGCGGCGGGAAGTTCGGCTTCTCGCCCTTCGGACCGACGTTCGTGTTGGTCGCGAACTCCCACGCCTCATGCGTGTGCGAGTCGACCGAACCGACGATCCACTCGCCGCGAGCGATTGCGTGCGCGACCAGCGCGCGCCACACCGGCACGCAGGCGGGTGCGCCAGATACGAACAGCGCGCCGGCCGGGTCGCAGAAATCGAACTGGGTGTCGACGTCGACATAGATCTTCTTCATCGCGTGCCTCGCTCTCTCGTCGGCTCGTGGGGATCATCGCGCGAGCAGTGTTCGATGCGTTACGCAACTAACTTAGATGCGAGATGCAACGAAGTCAAGCGATCACAGAATGGGGACGGTCCTGCTTTGTTGCATAGACGGGTGTCAGTCGCGAAAATCTGCCGTGTTGTCGTAGTGTGAGTTGACGAAAACAATGCAACTAAGCAGGACCGTCCCCAGTTAGACAATGCAACTAAGCAGGACCGTCCCCTTTGAGCACCCCGCGCAAATGGGCCACGACCTTGGCCGGCTCTGCCGATGCAGCCGCGAGCAATCCGCCGACGAACGCGCCCATGACGCCGCCGATCGACACGTCGCTGCCACTGAGAAAGAGATTCCTCACCGGCGTGCGCGGGCGGAGATACGGGTTCGCGAATCGGCGCGGCGTGTGTTCGAGCCCGTAGATCGCGCCCGACGAGCCACGTGCGAACCATTCGGTCGACAGCGGCGTCGAGAGTTCCGCGTGCGCGATCATCCCGCGCAGTCCCGGCATGTGGCGGAGGTACTGCGCGAGAAGACGATCGTGCATTGATTGCTTGAACGCTTCGTACTCTTCCCCGCGCCGCATCCAGCGCGAGTCGTTCCACTTCGCGAACGTCTCGTAGGGAACGAACGTCACGACTTCGCCGGTGTGCAATCGATCGGGGCCGGCGTCGTGCGCGGGGTCCTTGAGCGACGGGAAGCTGCAGTACAGCACCGGTGCGTCGGCGTTCGGATCGTCGACGTTCCAATACGCCGCCTCGTTGTCCCAGGTCTCGTAGAACCAGTGGTTGCTCGCCGATGCGCCGGCCTCGCGGATGTCGCCCTTGAAGCCGAGATACAGGCACACGTGCGCAGGCGATGACTCGAGTGCGGCGATGCGACGTGCCCATGGTCGTGCGCGTTCGGCCTCGGGAAGGAGCCGGTTCACCGTGGTCAACGCGCCGGTCGCACTCACCACGCGTTTCGCGCGAATCGTCTCGCCGCTGGCGAGTTGCACGCCCGTCGCGACGCCATCACGGATCGTGATCTCTTTCACGTCGGCGCGAATGCGTGTCCATCCGTCGGCGCTGGCGACGGTGTCGAGCAGCGCATCGGCGATCCGCTGCGACCCGCCGACCGGGTAGTAGGCGCCGTGGAGGAAGTGACGTGCGACGAGCGCGTGGACCGCCCACGACGATCGACTCGGCGTCGCGCCGTAGTACCCCCACTGCGCGGTCAGCACGGTCTGCAAGCGCTTGTTGCGAGTGAGCCCGTCGAGAACGTCGGCGGTGCGCTTCGCGAGTTCGTGGTGCGCGCGTCGCGCGAACACCTGGTCGCCGAGTCCTGCGAGAGCGGGCGGCAAGAGCTTCGCGAGGTAGTAGCTGCGCATCGCGCCGCTGATCTCACGGGTGCGCGCGAGGTAGGTGCGAATGGCGTCGGTGTCGTTCGCGAATGCATCGCACAAGACGGATTCGAAGCGCTCGCGCGAGTCGGGGAAATCCAGGCGTAGATCGGGGAATTCGAAGGTGTCGTAGACGCCGCCGAGCGATGCCCATTCGAGCTTTCCTCCCGTCAGATCGTTGAGCACGCGCCCGAGGACAGCCCGTTCGTTCACTTCGCCGATCGCGTGAACACCGACGTCCCATTGCCAGCGCTTGCGCTTGAACGTGTGCGTGAAGCCGCCCGGCACGTAGTGCTGTTCGAGCACGAGACAACGCGCGCCGGTGCGGGCGAGCAGCGCTGCGGTGGCCATGCCGCCGATGCCGGAGCCGATCACGATGTAGTCCCACTCGCGATCGGGCGCGTGCGTGTCGTACGCCCGTTCTGCCCGCGGCTTCGCGCGACTCATACGCCACCCGCCGCGGGGTGCATTTCAGCGAGCCCTTCGCTGCGCGTCTTCGCGCCGACGTATCCGAGTTCTCGCCGCGCTTTCGTGTCGTCGACTGTTACCTCGTGCGCCATCAGTGCGAACGCGGTGCGCGTGAGCGGCGGACGCTTCATCCACGCGGTGAGCATGACGAGCGCGTGCGCAGCCCAGTGCGGTACCGAACGCGTGCCGGGATCCAGACCTTGCGAGGCGAGCATGTCGGTGACGAACGCGCGCAACTCGATCGGTGCGCCGTCGGTGAGAAAGTAGATCGCGCCCGGTGTTCCGCGCTCGGCGGCGAGGATCATCCCTTCGACGACGTTGTCCACGTGACAGGTGGACGTGAGGTAGCGACCGCCGTTGATCCACGCGTACGAGCCGGCTTTCACGGCCGACACGAAGTTCTGCAGCACGTTGGTGTCGCCTTTGCCCCAGATGAATCGCGGTCGAACGATCACCGTCGCGAGGTCCGTGCTGTTCGCGGCGATGACCGCACGTTCGGCCATGCCCTTGGTGATCGGATACTCACCGAGCGGACGCATGGGAAGCGGGCGCGCTTCGTCGGCACGCACGATCGGCTTGCCGTCGGCGAGAACGGCCTCGGTGCTCACGTGAACGAATCGAGGTACGTGTGCAGCACGCGCTGCTTCGATGACGTTCTCGGTGCCGCGCACGGTGATCCGGATGTGGACCTCCAGCGGGTCGTACTGCTCGGTGTGAGCGGCCGCGTGGAAGACGACGTCACATCCCTTCATCCCGTCCGTCATCGCCGCGACGTTTTCGAGGTCGCCCTTGATAGCTCGAGCGCCGCGCGCTTCGACCTTCTTCGCCGACGCATCGCTTCTCGCGAGTGCGACGACCTCGACGCCGCGCGCGACGAGAATCTCGATCAACCGCCCACCCAGAAACCCCGAGCCGCCCGTGACGAATGCGCGTTTCACGCGGCGAACGTATCACCGCACGCCCGGAGCGGTGATCGACTGAGCAACCGATCAGCGCCGCGTCGTCGCGTGCGCGGACATCACCAGTTGGACATCGCGCCGAGGTCGACCGCCTGTCGTCCGAACGCGCCGAGGATGCGACGTGCGCGCGCGCTGCGATTGTCCGTGCCGCCGTTCGAGTACACGACGATCGGACCGAGCGCGATCTCGCCGTAGCGTTGCCACACGTGCTCGACGGGGATGTTCACCGCGCCGGGAAGATGGCCCTGGTGGAACTCGAGTTCGCTGCGCACGTCGACCAGATGCGCGCCGTGCTCGATCAGCACGTGTGCCTCGGGACCGGTGACGGTGACGGTGCCCGGCACGCGCGTGGAGGATGGCGCGATCACGGTGGGGCGCGCGTCGGGCGCCGGCGATGCAGGCGCGGTGGCGCTCGAGCGTGCGGGCGACGCGCCGGTGGGACGACGGCACGCTGCTGACGCGCTCAGTGCAACGACGAGAGAGAGGCAACGAAGCTTCATTCAGGCCTCTCGTGCAGTTCGACGCGAATCGTTTCGCGCCGCCCGGTGCTCGGGATCT
>CBIHQZ010000594.1:0-5020 GCA_966212315.1 uncultured Myxococcales bacterium | reverse complement strand
ATGATGTGCAGTCCGCCCGCCTCGAGAACGAGCTTCTTCTCGGCCTCGGCCTCGCCCTTGTGCTTCTCGACGAGCGTTTCGAATTCTTCCTTCAGCGCCGGATCGTTCGGATCCTTCTGCGCCTGTATCATCTCGAGCTTCGCGAGCATCTCGGGATTGCCGCCCAGCAAGATGTCGGTGCCGCGCCCCGCCATGTTGGTGGCCACGGTGACCGCGCTGCGACGGCCCGCCTGCGCGACGATGTACGCTTCGCGTTCGTGCTGCTTCGCGTTCAGCACTTCGTGCGGGATGCCACGCTTCTTCAAGAGCGCGCTGATCGCTTCGCTCTTCGCCACGCTCACGGTGCCTACCAGTGACGGCTGCCCACGCTCCACGCAGTCGGCGATCTCTTCGGCGACCGCTTTGAACTTCTCGCGCTCGGTCTTGTAGACAAGGTCGTCGTAGTCCGTGCGCTGCACGCTGCGGTTGGTCGGAATCGGAACGACGTCGAGCTTGTAGATCGAGTGGAACTCTTCCGCCTCGGTCTCGGCCGTCCCGGTCATGCCACCGAGCTTCTTGTAGATGCGGAACAGATTCTGGAACGTGATCGTCGCGAGCGTGCGGTTCTCTTCCTGGACCCGCACGAACTCCTTCGCTTCGACCGCCTGATGCAACCCGTCGCTCCAGCGTCGGCCCGGAAGGATGCGGCCGGTGAACTCATCGATGATGTTCACCTTGCCGTCCTGCGTGACCATGTAGTTCACGTCGCGCTTGTAGAGCGTGTGCGCGCGCAAGCACTGCTGCAGCACGTGCAGCTGCTCGATGAACTCGGGGTCGTGGAGATTGCCGATCTTCAATCGGCGCTCGGCTTCTTCGTAGCCCTCGTCGGTCATCAGGACCGAGTGGCCCTTCTCGTCGAGAACGTAGTGCTCGTCCTTCTTGAGATACGGGATGACCTTGTTGATCTCGCCGTACAGATGCGTCGAAGCCTCGCCCTGTCCCGAGATGATGAGCGGTGTGCGGGCTTCGTCGACGAGGATGGAGTCGACTTCGTCCACGATCGCGTAATGCAGCGGGCGCTGCACGCAGTCGTAGATCGAGTACTTCATGTTGTCGCGGAGGTAGTCGAAGCCGAACTCGTTGTTCTGCCCGTAGGTGATGTCCGCGCGGTAGGCCGGGAACTTCTCGTGGTCCGGCTGCGAGTGCACGACGGTGCCGACGGTGAGTCCGAGGAAGTTGTAGAGACGCCCCATCCATTCGGCGTCGCGCTTGGCGAGGTAATCGTTGACCGTGACGATGTGCACGCCCTTGCCTTCGAGCGCGTTCAGGTACGCGGGCAGGGTGGCGACGAGCGTCTTGCCTTCACCGGTGCGCATCTCGGCGATCGCGCCGCGGTTGAGCACCATGCCGCCGATGAGCTGGACGTCGAAGTGGCGCATGTTGAGCGCGCGCTTGCCGGCCTCGCGGGCGACCGCAAAGGCTTCGATCTGGATGTCGTCGACGCTCGCGCCGTTGTCGAGCTTCTCTTTGAACTCCGCGGTCTTCGCACGCAGCTGCGCGTCGGTCAGCTTCGAGATCTTCGGCTCGAGTTCACCAATGGCCACCACGCGGGGCTTGAGCTTCTTCAGCTCGCGATCGTGCTTGGTGCCGAGAACCTTCTCCAGGAGCCATGAAATCATCGATGAGACCTTCCGGGGGCGGGACGAGGTGACCGAACGGAGGCGAATACGTGCGGCGAATACGGCAAGAACGCAAGAGTACTCCGGTGGTCATCTGGGGCAATCGGCGTCATTGCACGGGGGATGATCAGGAACCCGCGGGCCGCGCGGTCCAATCCCGGTGACTCTCCGGACGCTCGCAACGAGTCCGCGGTTCGCTCGGCTTCGCTGTTAGGCTCGACCGATGCGACGCTCTTCTTACCTCCTGTTCGCGTGCACGCTCCTCGCCATCGCCGGCTGCGGCGACGGGATGGTCGGAACCGGTGACGGCGGCAACCGCGACGGCATCGGCGGCGACGGGCGCAGCGATGGCACGAACGGCGACGGCAGCGCTGGCGACGGCACGGGCGGCGACGGCGCGCTCATGTGCGCGGACAATCGCCTCCCTTGCAACGGCGTCTGCTGTCAGGCGGGAACGAGCTGCGGCGGCGGATTCTGCTGCGCGGATACCGAACGCTGCGGTGGCGTGTGCTGCGGGCCCGACCATCGATGCGAGAGCGCCGCGTGCGTGCTCGACTGCGGATCGCGTGCCCGATGCGGCAATGGTGCAGCCGAACAGTGCTGTGCCGATGGCGACGTCTGCTACCTCGACGCGTGCGTGACGCCCGGCGCTGCCTGCTCCGACGTCATGCGCTGCGCGGCCACGGAGTATTGCGAGCCGACGATCATGCGATGCCTCCCGCGCGTGACGAGCGGCGAGGCGTGCGAGTATCACCCGCCGACGGGGGTTTTCACGCCGCGTCTGAAGTGGTCGTGGAGCAGCGACGCGATGGCGTTTCCGACACACACGCAGGTGATGATGCAGCCGGTCGTCGCGAACCTCACCGACGACAACGGCGACAACATCATCGACGAGCGTGACGTGCCCGACGTGCTGTTCAACACGTTCGTGGGATCGAACTACTGGTCCGATGGAATTCTTCGCGCAGTGTCCGGCAACGACGGACATCGCCTGTGGCCCGCCGCGGCGGATCCGGGCTACCGCACCACGCCGGGCGCGAGCATCGCGATCGCCGAACTCGACGGGACGTCCGAAGGCCCCGAGATCGTGACGTGCACCGCGAGCGACGCGACCGCCCGCACGGCAGGGCACGTGATCATCCTGCGCGCCAACGGAGCGGTGCTGCGCAACATCGCGGGCGTCGCATGCGGATTCTCGGCCCCCGCGATCGCGGACATGGACCACGACGGCACGCCCGAGATCGTCGTGCGCAACATCGCGTTCCACGCGGACGGAACCATCCTCCCCGGCTTCGCGAGCGCGACGCAGGAGACAACGGGCACCAGCGCCAACGACTTCGTCGCGATCGCCGACATGAACAGCGACGGCACCGACGACATCGTGCAGGGCAACGGCGTGATCCAACTCACCGGCGCGGATCTCTGGCGTCGCACCGACATCCCCAACGGCTTCCCGGCGGTGGCGGATCTCGACGCCGACATGCAGCCCGACGTCGCGGTCGTGAGCCCCGGTGCGCACGCGCTGTACGCGCTCGCGGGGCGAACGGGGGCCACGATGTGGGGACCGGTCGAAGTCAATCGCTTCGCAACGCCGAACGGTCCTTCGGGCGGCGGGCCTCCCACGATCGCGGACTTCAACGGCGATCATGCGCCCGACGTCGCCACCGCCGGCGGATACAACTATCTCGTCGTCGACGGCCGTAACGGCAACCCGCTCTGGTTCACGGCTTCACGAGACACATCGTCGCGAGTCACCGGTTCGAGCGTGTTCGACTTCGAGGGCGATGGCCCGGCAGAGGTCGTCTACAACGACGAACTGCAACTGCGCGTCTACCGCGGCACCGATGGCAACGTTCTCTACTCGCAGTGCAACACGTCGGGCACGTTGTGGGAGTACCCGGTGATCGTCGACGTCGACAACGACGACCACGCCGAGATCGTGCTCATGGCGAACAACTACGCGTTTCCGACCTGCGCCGATGGCAGCGCTGCGCCGACCGGAATTCGTGTGTTCGCGGACGAAACCGGCAACTGGGTGCGCACGCGCCGCATCTGGAATCAGCACACGTATCACGTCACCAACATCAACGAGGACGGCACCGTCCCGACGCACGAGATCGCGAACTGGGCGACGCCGGGGCTGAACAACTTCCGTCAGAACGTCGGGAGCGGCTTGTTCGACGCGCCGGATCTGGTTCCCGCCGACATCGCCGGTGACTACACCAATTGCCCCGCGAGCATGACCGTTCGGGTCCGCGTGGTGAATCGCGGCCGCGCGGGTGCACCCGCGGGGATCCCCGTGACGTTCTACTACGGCCACCCCATGGGAAAACAAACCCGCATCGGTCGCGCGGTGACCACGCGGCGCTTGCTGCCGGGCGAAAGCGAAGTCGTGAGTGTGCCGTTCACGCTCCCGAGCGGCATGAGCCAGTTCAACGTGTACGTGATCATCAACGACGCGAGTGACATGCCGGTCACCTCGCTTCACGAGTGTCGCGACATGAACAACACCAGCGTGCCCGCGACCCTTGCGTGCGCGTTGCCCGGCTGATCTCGCGTCCGCTAGGGCGTGAGGTGCAGCACCGTCACGAACGTGCCGACCGCTTGATCGCTGCGAATGTCGCGTGAGGTCCATCCGGCGGGTAGCGGCGTGACGGCGCGGAAACCGATCGAGGCCGGACCTCCGGTTTCGTCGGCGTTCGATCCGGCGTGATGCACTTCGGGGCTCGTGCGAGCGGGTTCGTCGGGATCCCACACGACGAGACTCGTCATGAGCGTGTCGCGACGGAGCGTGAGGCTCATCGCGCCGTACGTGTCCGTCATCGGTGCCCCGAGCATCGCGGGCGACACGTGATGAACCAGTACGCCGTGGAAGACCTGACCGGGCGCGACCGAAACACCGGCACCACCAGCGACCGTGAGACTCGGACCCGCCGGATTACCGCTGCTGTCGGCTTCGTAGAGATCCGCAGCGCCTCGCCCACCGTCGCTTCCGTGCGCGGCCTGGATGCTCGGATACACGAACGCGCCCGTTGCGGCCGCGGCGGCACGCAATTGGTCTTCGCGCGCGACCGTCACCTGACTCGAGAGGTACATGCGGTAGGCGCGCATCTGCGAAGTGGGGTTCGCGATGTCCACGGGCACGAGCACGTCGCCCGCGCTCGCAGGCACCGTGCGCGTGTCGAACGAAGGGCACACGCGCACGATGGGGGGCAGCGTGGTCGCGCGGAGCTGATCGAGATCGAACGTCGTTCCCGATGGCAGCCCCGATGTGTCCCAGTAGATGGCACGCATCGAGGGCACGAAGGGCAGTTCGTCGGTCCCCGCGGCGGCACTGAGGAAGTGGTAGAAGTCGCGCGACT